>NZ_JAFCXG010000014.1:0-67620 GCF_049898185.1 Acinetobacter sp. 40AMC3-4 | reverse complement strand
ATGCCAAATACACAATTTTCGCTGAAGGCTGTCGTGGTCACTTAGGTAAACGTCTGATCCAGAAGTTCAACCTGGACAAGGACGCTGATCCGCAACACTACGGTATCGGCATTAAAGAGTTGTGGGAAATCGATCCTGCCAAGCACAAACCGGGTCTGGTGATGCATGGTGCCGGTTGGCCACTTTCTGAAACCGGTTCTTCAGGTGGCTGGTGGTTGTACCATGCTGAGAATAACCAGGTGACCTTGGGCATGATCGTGGATCTGTCTTACACCAACCCGCATATGTATCCATTCATGGAAATGCAGCGCTGGAAAACCCATCCGCTGATCAAGCAGTATCTGGAAGGCGGTAAGCGTATTTCTTATGGTGCGCGTGCTGTGACCAAAGGTGGTTTTAACTCATTACCAAAATTCACCTTCCCGGGTGGCTCTTTAATTGGGGATGATGCCGGCTTCCTGAACTTTGCCAAGATCAAAGGCTCACACACTGCAATGAAATCCGGCATGCTCTGCGGTGAAGCGGTCTTTGAAGCGATTGCTGCCGGTGTAGAAAAAGGCGGTGATCTGGCGGTGGCACGTGTAGTGGAAGGCGAAGATTTCTTTGTTAAGGAACTGACCGCTTATACCGACAAGTTCAACAACAGCTGGTTAAAAGAAGAGTTATACAACTCGCGTAACTTTGGCCCGGCAATGCACAAATTCGGTCAATGGATCGGTGGCGCGTTTAACTTCATCGATCAGAACGTGTTTAAAGTACCTTTCACCTTGCATGATCTGGTTCAGGACCATGCGGCGCTAAAAACCCAGGCAGCTGAAAGCTTCAAGCCGAACTATCCAAAACCGGATGGCAAACTGACCTTTGACCGTCTGTCTTCAGTGTTTGTCTCGAATACGGTCCATGAAGAGAACCAGCCAGCACATTTGAAACTGACTGACCCGTCCATTCCGGTTGAAGTGAATCTGCCGAAATGGGATGAGCCTGCGCAGCGTTACTGCCCGGCGGGTGTTTATGAAATCATGGAAAATAATGACGGTTCGAAACGCTTCCAGATCAATGCAGCCAACTGTGTGCACTGCAAGACCTGTGACATTAAGGACCCTTCCCAGAACATCACCTGGGTGACACCGGAAGGTGGCGGTGGTCCGAACTATCCAAATATGTAATCTCTCATATGAGATAAAAATAAACCCGCTTTAAAGCGGGTTTATTTTTTACAATGTCTTTCATACGAAGACCTAAATTTTAAAGCTACTAAGTGTCTAGTAGGTCCAACTGATACATAGGTATCTCTAAAATCATCGAACGTTTGATTGAAGATTTATCACTTACAAATTCTTTAGCATGAAAATCTAAAAAATCCATTCCATCTTTATAAAAAATCTTAGCATTGTCTCTATCATCTAAAATATCAGCCACTACAGAGCAATATAAATATTCAATTCCTTGTAGAGCTTTCCATTCATTTTCAGAGGGCAAAAAAATCATTAAATCTATATCTCTAAAAATACGATTTTCTATATTATCTAAATCTCGAATATTCTCAGATACTGCATAAACTTCTTCAGCTCGGGCAGTAACATTAACAAGTAAAAGGAAAAATATTCCTATTAAGTATTTTAATTTTTCCATTATTAATAATTTTCAACTTTTCAAAATTATAGCATTTACCATACTTTATTTTTTTAATTAAACTAAGATGCATAACTTTAAAGTTATGCATTTTTTTCATTTATTAGCCTTTCTTCACTAAATAATGAAATTCTTTATTACCATTTTCATCCAGACGTTCTTCCTGCAATAGCAACTCATGCCCCAAATGCATACAGAATTTTGGAATATCCCACGACGTTGAATTATCCGTGGCAAACACCTCAACCACATCACCTGCCTTAGATTTACGGATCGCCTGATGCAACATCATCACTGGCTCAGGACAACGTAAACCTCGGGTATTCAATTGCAGACTTGGAATAATTTCAGTTGGGGACATCGATAGACTCAGGATGGAAAGACCGCCATATTTTAGCATAAAGCTACGATTACATTGCTGCTTTGCATACGTGGCCAGTTCCAAAATTAGGCCTGACTCGTATGATCAAGACTCTGCATCATATTTACAATAGACAAGCGTATTTTCTGCGGTATGATAAAACCACGTTTTTTTAGATATTAAGAGTCTTCAGGAAAAATCATGCACGAGGAATCAGGCCCGTCGTGGGGTATGCGCGGCTTACGCAAATGGCTGGGAACTGCACCCGAAACTCGCGACGAACTGCTAAAATTAGTACAAGATTCACGTCGATTTTTAGAACCCGATACTGTTGCCATGCTTGAGGGCGTTCTTGACCTCCCGGCAACCAAAATTCGTGAAGTCATGACGCCTCGCACGTCCATGATCAGCTTGCAGGAAGATGACCAGCTGCTGGATATCCTGCATGTACTGGTCGAGTCTGCGCATTCACGTTTTCCGGTATTTTCATCCGATCAGACCGATAATGTAGTCGGCATTCTATTGGCCAAGGATTTATTGCCTTTTCTGACTGAACCGACGGCCAAGGTCGATATTCGCGCGCTCATGCGTCAACCTTTGTTTGTTCCGGAAAGTGCCCGCTCCGATCAGGTGCTGCGCATGTTAAAGAATACCCAAACGCATATTGCGGTGGTGATTGATGAATACGGTACGACTTCGGGTCTGGTGACACTGGAAGATATTCTGGAAGAAATTGTCGGTGAAATTGAAGATGAACATGACAATGCTGATGAAGAAGCATACTACATTGTTCCGGACAATGATCCAACTACGGCCAATACCTGGGTGGTACAAGCGCTCACCCCGATTGAGTATTTCAATAATATGCTGGATGCGACTTTCCCTGATGATGAAGTGGAAACCATGGGTGGCTTGTTATTACAGGAAATTGGTCTGGTGAGTGATCTTGAAGGTCAAACCATTGAACTGGAAAACTGGCAATTTACCATTCTTGAAGCAGATTCACGCTCGATTCATCTAATTCGAGCCGTGCGCCAATGAGAGCGTATTTCGATAAGCTGTTGAGTTCGTCTCAACAGCAAAAAACCTTGCCGCTGATCTATCCTGTTTTAATTGCCTTATTTGCAGGTACCATCTTTAGTTTGGCACTGGCTCCCTATCATTACTGGTGGCTGGCGATTCTGTCTCCAGCACTGCTCTATGCTTGCCTGCGCGGACGTAGCGCAAAACAGGCCTTTGGCATTGGCTGGGCTTACGGGATTGGCTTGTGGTTTGTCGGCGCATTCTGGCTGTATACCTCGATTCATGTCTATGGCGATACCAGTGCATTTCTCAGCGTCGTGATGATCCTGATTATGGCACTGGTGATGGGTCTGTTTAGTGCAGTGCAAACGTTTGTCTATCGCCGCTTTTTCCCGGAAACTCCTTTAACCTTTGCCCCGCTGTGGGTGCTGTTTGAATGGTCCAAGACTTGGGTCTTTACCGGATTCCCATGGCTATTCGCTGGCTATGCCTTTACCGAACGCTACCTGGATGCTTATGCGCCCTTATTCGGGGTGTTCGGGGTATCTTTCGTGGTGATTATTCTGGCCTGTGCGCTGGTTGAAATCCTGAATAGGCGTCTGTTCTGGGCCATTCCTTCGGCAGTTTTACTACTCGGTGCCTGGGGCGCAGCACAACTGACGTTTGTTGAGGAAAAAGATCAAAAACCTTTAACGGTTTCCCTGATTCAGGGCAATATTCCGCAAGACCTGAAATGGCTGACTGAATATCAGGTGAAGACCTTATTGATTTATGCCAATCTGAGCAAGACCGAATGGGGCCGTGATCTGATCGTCTGGCCGGAATCTTCGATTCCCATGTTCCAGACCGACATTGAAGCCTTTCTGGAAGCCATGAAAGTCCAGGCTGAAAAATCAGGCACTGCCTGGGTGACCGGCATTCCGTATTGGGATTTAGCAGAATCGCAAGCGGCGGGTTATCCTAAATATTACAACAGTATTATGGCCAGCGGCGATGATTCTGATGGGCTGTACAAGAAACAGCGACTGGTTCCTTTTGGTGAATATATTCCCTTGTCAGGCTGGCTGAGCTGGGTATTGCCCGCATTGCAGAATGACCCTTCGATGAGTGGTTTCTCTCGTGGTGCACATGACCAAAAACCATTGAATGTAAAAAATCATCTATTGGGTTCTGCAATTTGCTATGAAGTGGCCTATCCGAATTTGACCCGTCGCAATGCCAGCCAAAGCGATTTTCTGGTGACCGTGTCTAATGATGCCTGGTTTACCGGCACGGCAGGACCATTACAGCATCTGCAGATGGTGCAAATGCGTGCTAAAGAAAATGGCCGCTGGTTTATCCGCGCCACCAATACCGGTGTGACCGCCTTTATTGACCATAATGGCCATATCGTGAAAAAAGCGCCGATGGATCAGGAAGCGATATTACGTGGTGAACTTCCAGCCATGCAAGGCGAAACCCCGTATATGAAACTCAGCGATTGGCCGGTCATGATCTTCTCGGTTCTGCTTTTGCTTATGGGATGGCGCTTTCGCCCACGTAAAGTGGATGTCAGTTTTAAATCGAGAAGATAAGCTCCTCAAGTCCACCTTTTACAAAGGGGGATTCCTGAATATAGCACCTTATCAATCCCTCCTAGCCTCCCTTTACTAAAGGGAGGAACACTCAAGGTAATAAAAAACCGAGGTCAATGCCTCGGTTTTTTATCTCTTTAAAACTTAAAACTGTATAGCCAGATAACACAACATACTGGCAAGAGACAGCATTGGTACATGACGATAGAGCTTAACCAGTGTCTGCTCAAATGCTGAACCTTGTTCGGCTTGAATGCGGATTACACTCGCGTTTAATGCTGACCAGAAACACAGGGCCAATAAACTGCTCATCAAGCTGATAGCAAAGAAAGCCACCATAATCTGGCTGCTGCCTTCGGTGCTCTGCCATAAATGGACGATTCCCTGACTGATCGGCAGCATGCTTAAAACCAGAAGAACAGATTTCAGCATCGACCAATGAAATTGATTGATTTCATCTCCCAAGATAAATGCTTTCATGTGCTTCTCCGTTGGCGAGTCAAGTGCCATTCAGATCATTATGAGCTTTTTTAAATAAATAGAAAGTGTATGTTTATTCATATTTTACGAGAATTGTAATAGATAAATATGGGAATAATTCTTATTATAACTCGCATATCAATTTTATTATTTCATTATTATAAATATCATTAACTTACATTATATTTAATAATTAAGAGTTATTATCACTTCACTTCGTATTGAAATAGCCTATTAAGTGAAGTGATATATGCCATCTATCGAGAATTTATAATGATTCTCAATTAAGGCTGATAATAAATATCGGCATCTGTTCCTTCACCACCCGATTGACCATCTGCACCAAATGAATACAGATCGAAGCTTCGACCATCGGTGCCCGGAATCACATATTGCAGTTCATTATCCCAGCTGTCTTTTGGAAAACCGCCTTTGACATAACCGCCCGGCACCCAGTTTTTTGCAGTCGCTGGCTGATTCACCAGTGCATCCAGACCACCTTCCTGCATACTTGGATACTTGCCATTGTCCAGCTTGTATTGATCCAGTGAACCTGCAATGCTTTGTAACTTGATCACGGTGGTATCGACTTTGGCCTTTTCACCACGTCCCATCACGTTCGGAACGATCAGCGCAGCAAGCACACCGAGAATTACAATCACCACCATGACTTCGATTAAGGTAAAGCCCGTCTGTTTATTTAATTGATTCCTTTTCATTCAATCTCTCTCATTTATTTGCATCATTCAGAATTTCCACTTGAATCTTGATCACAACAAAATTCTAACTGGTTTCTGTTTAAATCATATTATTCATGTTCACAATTGGCAGCATCACTGCTATCACAATGACCAGAACAATACTGGCCATCAACACCAGCATTAAAGGTTCCAGCAAGGCCAGTAAAGTTGAAATCAGGGTGGTCACTTCGCGATCCTGCATTTGTGAAGCACGTTCCAACATGCGGTCCAGTTCACCAGACGCTTCACCACTTTTGATCATTTGTACCATCATCGGCGGGAAATAACCACTGCGTTCCAGTTGGGTTGCCAGGTTGCCACCTTCAGTGACTTTTTCCGCTGCCAGATTGACAGAATCCCGGATCACCCAGTTGTTACTGACTGCGGCACCAATCCGCAGTGCATCGACCAGCGGCACGCCAGACTGGGTCAAAATGGATAAGGTACTGGCAAAACGTGCGGCATTAATCCCGCGTGACAATTTGCCGAATAAAGGTAATTTTAAGGTCAGACGGTCAAAGGCATAATGCCCGGCGGTGGTTCTTAAAAACCGGACCAACAGGAAAATCCCCAAAGCACCACCAATCAATAAAAATGGCCAAGCAATGCGGATAAAATCACTGGCTTTCATCAAGGCCACGGTAATCCACGGCAAGGCATCTTTACTCTGGTCAAAGGTCTTGACGATATCTGGCACCACATAGGTCATCAGCCCCATCACAATCGCAAAGGACATCAGCATCAGGATAATCGGATAGACCATTGCACCCTGAATTTTTTTCTGCATGGCAAACCGGTTTTCGGTATAGTCAGCCAACTGATCCAGAATCAGGTCCAGATGTCCGGAACGTTCACCGGCGGCAATTGTGGCAATATACAGTTCAGGAAAACGTCCGGATTGTTGCAAGCCCTGCGCCAGACTATGCCCTTCCAGCACTTTGGAGCGCACTGACATCAGCAGGTTTTGTACATGTACTTTTTCACTTTGCTTGCCGACGGCACGAATCGCTTCTTCCAGTGGAATCGCAGCAGCGACCAGCACGGATAATTGCCGGGTCATCAGAGCCAGATCATAGGCGGTGATGCTTTTTTCAAACCATTTTCGACGATGATGTTGATCTTTTTTTTCGACAGGATCAACAGAGACCGGAATAAGTGCTTTATCCCGTAATTGTTGCCGGATCTGACGTGCAGAATCCCCCTCCAGCACGCCTTTTTGCTGCTTTCCTGAAGCATCAAGCGCAATAAACTGATATGCAGGCATTGTAATGCTCTAATTTTCCAAAATTTTGCTTAACGCTGTTGCGTCAGACCACCGAAATCATTCATATTCTTTGATATAAATTATCTGCTCACTCTAACATAATCGAACTTTAAGCACGACGAAATTTCTTCAGGATCTCCACCCCAAGATATGCAAAATTCTCACACCGATTCCAGTCTACTTTATCGCGTACGCGTTGCTGTACCTGTACATGTATTTGATTGTTTTGATTACACAATGAGTGCAGAACAATTTGAACAGGCGCAGATTGGCGCACGTGTACTGGTATCGTTTGGTCGGCAGAATCTGGTCGGGGTGATTATCGAAAAACTGCCTGCAGACACTCCTCTCGACCCACGCTTTAAGCTTAAGGCAGTAACCGAACTGCTCGATGAACGCGCCATTATAGATGCCAAAGTTTTAAGTTTGTTGACATGGTCAGCGCAGTATTACCAGTTTCCGATCGGTGAAGTCGTCCACAGTGCCCTGCCGACTCTGTTGCGTCAGGGTAAGCCTTATAACCTGCTGGCCCGTACCTGGAAATTACTGGCCCCTGATGCCGAGGCCAAAGTACGCCGTTCGGACAAGCAGCAGGAAGCTTACCGGATTTTAAAACTGCATCCGGTCGGGACCACTGAAAATGTGCTGAACATGGCCGGGATTGAAACCGCGACCTTAAAAGCGCTGGAGAAAAAAGAGATTTGCGCCTGTGTGCTGGAACCACAAGATTTCAATCCGCAGCCGATGCAGCTGGCACAAATGCCGCTTACTGCCAATCCTGAACAAAAACATGCAGTCGAACAGGTATTAAAATATCGCAATCAATATCAGGCTTTTTTACTGGATGGTCTGACCGGCAGCGGTAAAACTGAAGTGTATTTGCAGATCATGGAACAGGTACTGAAACAGGGCAAACAGGTGCTGGTGCTGGTGCCGGAAATCGGCCTGACGCCGCAAACCATCAGCCGTTTTCAGTCCCGTTTTCATTGCCATATTGCGTTGCTGCATTCCGGGCTGAATGATTCCAAACGGCTACAAGCCTGGCAGTCGGCAGAAACCGGCAAAGCCTCAATCGTACTCGGTACACGTTCTGCCATTTATACCCCGATGCCGAATCTGGGCCTGATCATTCTGGATGAAGAACATGACCTGTCCTTTAAACAGCAGGAAGGCTTCCGCTATCATGCCCGCGATGTCGCCCTGTACCGCGGCCATTTACAGCAATGTCCGGTAATCTTAGGGTCAGCCACACCAAGCATTGACAGTTATGCGCTGGTGCAACATGGCAAGATGCAGGCACTGGAGCTGAACCAGCGTGCCGGCACGGCCTTGATGCCCAAAATCCATATTCTGGATTTAAAAGTTGCGCAAAAAAAGCATGGGATTAGCCTGCAATTGATTCAGGACATCAAAAAGCGCCTAGAGAAAAAGGAACAGGTACTGATTTTTTTAAACCGCCGTGGCTATGCCCCCGTCCTGCTTTGTGGCAGCTGTGGCTGGCAGGCGCAATGTCCGCACTGTGATGCCAACTTCACTGTACACCGTCAGCCTTATCAGCATCTGCATTGCCATCACTGCGGTACTATTCACCGTATGCCGGAACACTGCCCGCAATGTCAGCATCAGGAACTGGTTACACTGGGTATGGGCACCGGCAAAGTCGAAGAACATTTAAATGAGCTATTTCCGGATTTTGAGGTGATTCGGGTCGATCGCGATTCCACCAGTCGGGTCGGCAGCTGGCAAAAAATCTATGACAAGATTCAGAAAAGCGAACCGGCGATTCTACTCGGCACCCAGATGCTGGCCAAGGGGCATCATTTTCCTTATGTGACGCTGGTGGCGATTCTGGATATTGATTCCGGTCTGCTGAGTGTGGACTTCCGTGCTACTGAACGGACTGCGCAACTGATCGTGCAAGTGGCTGGCCGTGCCGGACGTGGTGAACATAAAGGCGATGTTTATCTGCAGACCCTCAGACCTGATCATGCCCTGCTGAATACCCTGGTCAATGAAAATTATCGCGTATTTGCCCAGCAAACCTTAAAAGAACGGCAGATGGCCAGAATGCCGCCCTACCGTTATGCCATCCTGATTCGCTGTGAATCCAAGGATCAGGCACAAAATACCGAATTCTTACAGAAACATGCGGCCGCACTCAGGCAATATCCTGATCTGGCGCTGGACATCTGGGGACCGATTCCTGCGCCAATGGAACGCAAGGCGGGGCGCTATCAGTCGCATATGGTGCTATTGTCAGCGGATCGTCCACGTTTGCATTACTATGCGCGCAGCTGGTGGCAAAACATGCTGCATGACAAACCTTCTAGCATGAAGCTCACGCTGGACATCGACCCTCAGGAACTGAGCTAAAAGATATTGCGCCTGAGGATCGGTCTGGAATACAAGACTCCCAGTCTGGATCAAGAATAAATTTAGGGCAGGAAAATGTCGATACTGTTACAAATAACACTGGTTCTGGTCATTGCACTGTTGATGGTGCCACTGAGTAAAAGGCTCAGGTTGCCAAGTGTGTTGGGCTATCTGTTAACAGGGATCATCTTAAGTCCAAGCCTTTTGCATCTGATTCAGGCACCCGAAGTCATGAGTAGTTTCATGCAAGTCAGCCTGATGGCATTGTTGTTCTGGATCGGCCTGCAACTCAGACCACAACGCATTGTGCAGATTAATCCCTCCCTGTGGATGATGGCTGCTTTACAGGTACTAATCAGCACCCTGATTTTCACGCTCATGGCCTGGGTTTTCCTTCAGCAAAGCCTACTCGCCAGCATTGTAATTGGACTCGCCGGCAGTTTGTCTGCCATGACTCTGGTGATTCAACATCTCAATCATCAGGAACAGTTCGCCACCAGTTATGGTCAGCAAGCCTATTCGATCCTGCTGGTTCATTCCCTGTTGGCCATTCTGGTGATTGCAGCTATTCCCCTATTTGCCGGGATTCGCTCGACTGAACATGGGGTGGCCTACTTTGCTGCCCTCATCGCGACGTTGAGCGGTCTGTTCCTGTGTAATCGTTACCTGATGCAGCCGTTGTATCGCTGGATTGCTAAAAGTGGCAGTCACGAATTGCATGCGGTTGTGGCGATTGCGGTGACCCTGGCATTATTAGTATTGATGAATACCCTCGGCCTAAATCTATTTCTCGGTGCTTTATTTGCCGGAATTTTACTGGCAGATTCAGATTTCCGGCCTGCAGTAGAAAGCACGATTCGGCCTTTTCAGGGCTTGTTGATGGGCCTGGCATTCATCAGTCTGGGCATGTCACTGCACTTAGCTGATCTACGCAATTTCCCCTGGATCATTCTCGGCGGCACCCTCACTTTAATCTTGGTCAAGTTTGCAATCAACCTGGCATTGGCGCGTTATCATCAAAATAGCTGGCGCAATAGTACTCTGCTGGCAGCCAGTCTGGCGCAAGGCGGCGAGTTTGCCTTACTGGCACTGGTGATTGCGGTATCCGACCAGATTATTACGGCCAATCTACTGTCCCCCTTGCTTTGGATGGTGAGTTTTTCCTTGCTGCTGACCCCCGCATTTTATTGGTTATTGCATAGCCAGATCTTACCGCGTCTGGATCACCACAATCATCTGGCGGCAACCTTTGAAACCGATCTCAATCCTCAAACCAGTACACCGATTCTGCTGATTGGCTTTGGCCGCTTCGGACAGATTATTGCCCGGATTTTACTGCAGCAGCAACACGCTTTTAGTGTCATGGACAGCAATTTGCCAGCCACTGAACTTCTGGCGCAGTACGACATCCCTTTCTATCAGGCGGATGCAACAGAACCGGAAGCCTTGATACAGACCGGCATTGCTACAGCGCAACAGGTGATTGTGGCGATTGATGATATTGAAGACTCGATGCTGATCGTGCGGCATCTGCGGCTGAATTATCCTGAAACCTGTTTATGGATACGTGCCCGTGACCGGCATCATGTGCATTTATTGCAGGATTTGGGCGTGAAACACATCTGGCGTGAAACTTATCTTTCAGCTTTGGAACTCAGTCAGGCCTTACTAAACCAGCTCAATCCTGACCTCGAAAATAGCCAGCAACAGATTCAAAACTTCCGCGAACAGGATGAAAAACTGCTCAACAGCCAATATCATCTGGATCCGGATGAACATCCAAATTATGAAAATCAGCGGAGCAGTTTAGCCGAACTGGAGCATCTGTTTGCCCAGGATCAACGCCATAAAGCGCAAAAACAAGCTACACAGCAGCAACAGGATACAAACGGCGCAGGAATTGATACGTTAAGAGATGAACTGTCATAACTTGTGTTTTACAATAATGACACCATTAAAGCAGGGTTATGGAGAATTTTATGTCTGATTTACGCCAACGCTTTTTTATTGAAGATAGCCCTGTTCGTGGTGAAGTGGTGCATCTTGAAGAAGCTTTACAAACCATTTTAGCGCAACGTGACTATGCCCCTGCAGTTAAAATCCTGCTAGGTGAAATGCTCAGTGCCACTGCACTGCTGGCCAGCACATTGAAGATTAAAGGGCGTATCAGCCTGCAAATTCAGGCATCGGGCACATTTAAATGGGCTATGGCTGAATGTAACCATTTGGGTGAAGTTCGCGCTCTGGCTGACTATGAAGAAGATCCGCACTTTCTGGTCGGTGAAGACAGTAGTACAGTGTTGAAATCACTCACCTCTCCGGTGCTGTTCATCAATATCGAACCAGAATTTGGTGAGCGTTATCAGGGAATTGTACCCCTTGATAAAGAAAATCTGGCGGGCTGTCTGATGCAATATTATGACCTTTCTGCACAGATTCCGACGCGTATTGTACTGGCAAGTGACCATCAGCGTGCAGGTGGTTTACTGATTCAGTTGTTGCCACGTAATAGTGAAGAAGAACAACGCCGGGTAGATGAAGACCTATGGCCACGTCTGACCATGCTCACAGAGACCCTGAAAACTGAAGAGTTAGTCGGTTTGCAAGCTACTGATATTCTGTACCGTTTATATAACGAAGAAGAAGTGCGTCTGCCAGATACGGAAGTGTTGAAGTTTGGCTGTACCTGCTCTAAAGAGCGTTGTGCAGTCGCTTTACAGCAAATCGGCGTAGAGTCGATCCGTGAAACGCTGGAATTTCAGAATCCGATCGAAATGGACTGTCAGTTCTGTAATAGCCAATATACTTTTACCGCTGAAGAAGCCTTGGGTCTATTTGGTAAACACCTGAGCTAAGCAGTTCTAATCCTTAAGTTTAAAAGCATTCCTAGGAATGCTTTTTTTTATATTTTAAAACCTATGGGACTGAGTTCAACAGAGCGTATTCTCCTACAGTAGAAAACCTGTCTACCCCCTGAATCAAACTCTCCTGTAAATCCAATCCAAAAATTCCAGTTAAATTATAAGATTATTCACATTAACAAAACCTAAATATTCATCATTTTCAAAAAATTATGAGAAAAACTGCACAGTTTATACTCTTGATTTAATTATGCTTTTAAAATAGATTAGAGCAATAATTCTAAAATGAATACATCATCAATTTAACAGGTATGTTATGAGAAAATTATTGAATACTCTAGTAATGGGGATGAGTTTAATCGCAGTTTCTAGCTTGGCCTTTGCCTATGAAGATCCATTATTGGGTAAATGGAAAACCATCGATGATCAATCGGGCTATTCTCGTGCGGATGTGGAAATTCGCAAGAAAGCAGATGGTAGTTATGAAGGGGTAATTGTCGAAACACGCAGCTTGCCTGGCGCAGAAAAAATGGGGATCTGTCATAAATGTCCAGGTCAGCTCAAGAACAAGCCTTTTCTAGGCCTGCCATTTATCTGGGATTTTAAGGCAGATCCGAAAAAGCCACGTGAATACCATGATGGCAAAGTACTTGATCCGATCAGTGGCAAAGTTTATAAGGGCAAAGCACGCTTAAGTGCTAATGGCAAACGTCTGACCTTACGTGGTTATGTGGGGGTATCAGTGATTGGCCGCAGTGTCACCTGGGTAAAATATTAATTTCAGAAAGATTTTCAAAGCCCCTGTATTTGGGGCTTTTTTCTTTGTCATGATTTGAAACAATAAGGTACAAATAAAAACTGTTTTGGGACAGCTAAAGTCATAATAATGGATCGAAGACGGTTATTTTTTATCCATTTATGATGATCAATCTTCAGCCTCGTTCAATTTTGCCCTTTGGTCTGCTTTGCAGCCCTGATATGGCACCCTCTATTCAACACAGGAAAGTGATTGAATACGCTTTGTCGATAACACATAAAATTATAAAAACCACTTCAGCTTTAACCTTCTTTGCCTCGCATGCTGCTGATAAAGATCCGGTCAGACCGACTGATTCATCGACTACCAGCACATCCCGACTCTTCACTCATGATCATTTGAGTCATCACTCTGAGTCTGCATGTCCAAGGATTGGAAAGCGTTCTATTTTAGCACCTTTCCTTTCTCCGGATTTTGCACACTTGGCTGTTTAAGGAGTAGACCCATGACTACGATTCAGTATCAAGAAAGTTTTTCCCACGGTTATACCCCCTCAGAAATTATGGACGATCGTTCATTTGACTTGATCCACTTTGCAGAAGCGTGTGGACAAAGCCCGGAATGGGTCATGCAGTTAATTGAACATGGAATTTTACCCAATCGTTCCACAACCCCGACCAGCACTTTCCTCGGCGAAGATATCTCGCGTGCACAACGCGCCTATCGCCTGCAACGCGATTTTGATGCCTCATTTAGCGCCGTTGCCATGATGCTGGACCTCATTGATGAGGTGCAGGAGTTACGCCGCGAGGTCAAACACTTGCACTTCAAGTAAATCCTTTTCATGTTCTGTCGATCTGCATTTTCAAGTGCAGATCAGAACATATTTATATTTAATTTTATGATTAGAGTATAAGAATCCCTATGAAAACCAAAGATTGCAATAAGAAAATCAAATACATGTTTCCCGAATACCGCGACTTGATTGTGCAACTTCGCGAGGAAAATCCCTATTTTGCCAAGTTATTCGAGGAACATAACGAGTTGGACAAAGAAATCAGCCAGCTTGAACTTGATCCAGTCAATCATATCAACAATGATATTGAGGCGATCAAGCGTAAAAAACTGAAATTAAAAGATGAAATTTATCGTTTGTTAAAAAGCTCTGAAGCGGACCCCTTGACCTGAGATCAACTGGACACCACATTCAGACCAATACTGACGCATAAAAAAAGCCCTAAGCCAGCCAAAGTAAACACTTTGACCAAGCTCAGGGCTTTTTTATTCTTATTCACACGAGTTTTCCCATGTGAATACTTTTAAGAATTAAACTTGTTCGATGTCTTTCATCGTTAATTTAATACGGCCACGGTTATCAACATCCGCAACCTGTACTTTTACTTCCTGACCTTCTTTCAATACATCTGCCACGTTCGCAATGCGTTCGTTTGAGATTTGAGAGATGTGAAGTAAGCCATCAGTACCTGGCAGGATATTTACGAACGCACCGAATTCAACAATACGAATCACTTTACCTGTATAAATTGTACCTGGCTCGATTTCAGCCGTAAGTGCCTGAATCTTGGCAACTGCAGCTTGCGCAGCCGCTTTAGTTTCACCAAATACGCGAACTGTACCGTTATCTTCGATATCAATCGCCGCTTTAGTTTCTTCAGTAATTGCACGAATGGTCGCGCCGCCTTTACCGATCACATCACGGATTTTATCCGGGTTGATGTTGATCACCTGGAATGTCGGTGCGTGCATCGAAATTTCAGGACGCGCACGTGAAATCACCTGGTTCATCTCATTCAAGATGTGCATACGACCCGCATAAGCCTGGTTCAATGCAGATTCCATGATCTCTTCAGTGATGCCTTCGATCTTTATGTCCATTTGTAGCGCAGTAATACCGTTTGCAGAACCCGCTACTTTAAAGTCCATGTCGCCCAAGTGATCTTCATCACCCAAGATGTCAGAAAGAACTGCGAAACGCTCGCCTTCTTTCACTAGACCCATCGCAATACCTGCAACTGGCGCTTTAAGTGGAACACCAGCATCCATCAATGATAATGAAGCACCACATACAGACGCCATTGAAGACGAACCGTTTGATTCAGTGATGTCAGAAACGATACGGATCACGTACGGGAAGCGATCAGCCGCAGGAAGAACTGCTTGAACACCACGACGTGCCAAACGACCGTGACCAATCTCACGACGCTTAGGACCAGATTCACGACCTGTTTCACCTACAGAGTATGCAGGGAAGTTGTAGTGCAACATGAAGTTGTCAGTTTTTGTACCTGCAAGGGTATCAACCATCAACGCATCACGTGTATTACCCAAAGTCGTTGTGACCAAGGCCTGAGTTTCACCACGTGTGAACAATGCTGAACCGTGTGCACGATCCAATACGCCTACTTGTACGTCGATTGCACGAACAGTTTTGGTATCACGACCATCGATACGTGGCTTACCAGACAGGATGTTGTCACGAACGGTACGGTATTTAAGGTCTTCGAACAGCTCATTTACTTCTTCTGCAATGCCAGTTTCGTCATTTTCAGGAACGAACTGTGCAACTGCTTCTGCATAAAGCGCGTCAAGTGCCGCATAACGGTCTTGCTTAACTGCAATCGTGTAAGCTTCAGAGATTTTCGCTTCGAATGCTTCTTTCAATTTACCAAGAAGTTCTTCGTTTTTAACTGGAGCAACCCAAGTTGATTCAACCGCGCCTGCAGCTGCAGCAAATTCTTTGATCGCCTGGATCGCAATTTGCATTTCGTCATGACCGAACAATACAGCGCCCAGCATTTGGTCTTCTGAAAGTTCTTTCGCTTCAGATTCAACCATCAATACTGCAGTTTCAGTACCCGCAACAACAAGATCAAGATCAGACTCTTTAAGTTGTTCAAGGGTTGGGTTCAGGATGTATTCACCGTTGATTAAACCAACGCGCGCGCCACCAATCGGACCACGGAAAGGTGTACCAGCAATAGACAATGCAGCTGAAGTACCCAACATTGCAGCAATGTCAGCATCCATGGTTTTATCAGAAGAAATAACAGTAGCTGTTACTTGAATTTCGTTGAAGTAACCTTCCGGGAACAACGGACGAATTGGACGGTCAATCAGACGTGAAATCAAAGTTTCAGCTTCAGACTGACGGCCTTCACGCTTGCCATAACCACCCGGGATACGACCAGCAGCATATTGCTTTTCTTGATAGTTTACAGTCAATGGGAAGAAGTCTTGACCTGCTTTTGCTTTAGGTTGTGCCACAACAGCAACAAGTACTTGTACGCCGCCCATGGTGATCACAACAGTGTTTGCCTGACGGGCAACACGACCTGTTTCCAAGATAACGTTGTGCTGACCGAATTGGAATTCTTTACGAATAATATTAAACATTGACATGTTTTATTTTTTCCTAGTTCTTGTGAACAATTATTCTAGTGGAGACCCCTAAGGTTTGGCATTCATGACCATATGGGCGAGTAAATGACAAAGCTTAGAAGCCGACCTCACCAGATTAAATACTATTTTTAAACACAAAGAAGGAGCGAAATATTCGCCCCTTCCACAGACCTAGCCATAAGCCAAGCCAACTTTAGTTTTCAGCAATACAGCACAAAGCATGCAATAAACCCGAAAATAAAGTTTAAATCGAATTAACGACGTAAACCTAAAGCACCGATCAATGCTACATAACGACCGTGGTCTTTACCATTTAGGTAGTCAAGAAGCTTACGACGTTGGTTAACCATACGGATCAAACCGCGACGGCTATGGTGGTCGTGTTTATGCTCTTTAAAGTGACCTTGTAAGTCATTGATTTGAGCAGTTAAAAGAGCTACTTGAACTTCTGGTGAACCAGTGTCGTTTTCAGCGCGAGCGAATTTAGCCATGATCTCTGCGCGATCTGCGTTAGTTAAAGCCATTCGATTTCTCCGAGATGCTTATATATTTTGATAAAAATCAAAGTGATGAGAATTCAAAACCTTGACTGCCGTGCATCACTACAGCAAGTTGCATATTTTAAGGGAAAACGCATCAAATTGCAAAAATAGATCCAGATTTTTGCATGGCTTTGGTCGCTCATTGATGCAGTTCAGATCCGATGACTCTTGTCCCCCAAAGATTCGGGTTTTGCATTATTTTAGTGAAATAAATCCAGAATGAATTAAATATAGAAATTCCTTTGAAAAGCCAACAAACCCTTTAGCTCGCGTGAATCTTCCGCTGCTCTCCATAAAATGGATAAAAAAAAGCCCGAGTAAACTCGGGCTTTTTGGCGCTGTAGTTCTTTCTCTTATCATTATTATTTATTGTATTATTATGGCGTTTTACGCTTATTATTATTTTCAAACATCCTGTTGAAAAATCATCTTCCTTGTGTGGTAGATTTTGCCACATTCCCACCAGACAACTAGAGGTATTTGCCTCATTTTACTGTAAGCCATTTCGTACATCATAGGGTAAAAATTTGCATAATGTTACACAGCTCTCGTTTTATTTAACGCTATTTACTTAAGTTTACTGGCTAGGGCTGAAAAATTTTGCTAAGAAATTAGGATAAAAATCCAGCAAGATTCCTATAAAAAATCAGGATATAAAAAAGCCTTGTAGTCTCTCCCAAAACTACAAGGCTTAGCGGCTGTAAGTTTCCTCTTTCACTTACTTCACTGTAAGTTCGCTGTCTACCGACATTATTATTATCATTATACGATTATGCTCAACTTTCCGTGTTGAGTTATTTTGTAGAACCAATCTTCTCAAAAACCGAGCAAAAGCTCTATGCGTCAATTTCCTGAATCCTTGTAAGCTTTTACCTACAAGATTTGATTATTTTTGCCAATTAAATTACTAGATTTTTCAATGATTTTTTGGCTCAAACCACTTTTCCGGATGGTTCTGACACAAAGTGCTTGTGTAAAAGCATCATAATCTACCAATAAACTGACCACTTTTTTGGCTCGAGTAATTGCAGTATAAATCAACTCTTTGCTCAATAAATTTTTTGCATATTGATCCAGCACCACTGCCGTATGGGCAAACTCTGAACCTTGAGATTTGTGAATGGTTAGCGCAAAAGCAGTTTCAATGCTTTTAGGTAAACGGGTGGCTAATACCCATTTTTCCAGACTCGGAAAATACACTTCAAACTGACGCTGACCAGACTGTTCACGTAAAAAACAGATGCCAATATCACCATTGGACAGCCCCAACTGATAGTCGTTATAACTCATCATGACGGGGCGTCCGACATACCAGTCGCCCTGTTTCAACTGCCCTTGGGCTGCTAAAAAGCGTTGCTCAATCTGCAGGTTGATCTTGATCAGACCCAAATCACCAGAACGGATTGCTGTTAAAATCCGGTAATCATCAAAAGTTTTGACTACCTGTTGCACATACTGCTCAAAATCAGCTGAGTTTCGTTCTGTTTTTATGGCCTGTATATAAGCCTGATAACCATACATCAGCTGGTCATAATACTGATTCAAGTTATGCGCGGTCTGTTCGGCGCCAGCGAGCAGGTACTGCAGCTGCAAATGGTCGATCTCAACCTGATCCAAATCGATCGCCTGTAACTCACTGGCTGCTAGAATCTGTTGCTCAAATTTCTGCAAGACGTGAGAAGGCTCATGATTCTGCTGGATAAACTCCGCCATTGCGCCAATCTTGGCCCCAGTCGCAAAACGTCGTGTGGTGATTAAATTGACCCGGTTATCTTCCAGAGTCGCTACTTGCTGTAAATCTGCCAATACCGTTCCCACATCCACAGAGGCCAGCTGATCTGCATCACCGAGTAAAATCAGCCGTGCATGAGACGGTACGGAGGCCAGTAACATCTGTGACAGGTTTAAATCCAGCATCGAGGCTTCGTCGACCACGATCACATCATAAGGCAGAGGCTGCTTGGCATGAAAGCGTGGCTGTCCGCGAGTGCCCAGACCCAATAAGCGATGCAGGGTGACCGGTTGTAACTGTTTTAATTGTTCTAGCTCAAACTGTTGTAACGCTTCACTGTGCAAGGCTTTTTGCAGTGCTTCTTTCATGCGCTGTGCGGCCTTTCCGGTAGGTGCTGCCATGGCAATCCGGATATTTGGCAAGGCTTCATGCAGGACCGCAATCATATGCGCCAAGGTATAGGTTTTACCGGTACCCGGACCGCCGCTAATAATATTCAGCGCCTGCCGCGCAACCATTTCCAGTGCCAATTTTTGCTGTGGATCTGACAATAAATTGCGATCACGTTCGGATAAATCAATAGCGGCAACCGGTTGGGCTTTAATCCGAGCAATATGTGAGGCTACTGCCTGTTCCAGTTGCCAATAGCGATACAGATATAAATGCTGATCTGCACAAATAAATGGTGCAATTCCTGTACTTTGCTGACGGCGATCTAGAACCAGATTATGTAATAGGGCAACCTGCTGAGGATCAACCTCGATACAGCTATCCCCTGCCTGTATCGCCTCAAGCAGTTGCTGAATCAAGAATTTTGCTGCCGGATCAAATGTAGCCGTACTAAACGGCGGCTGACACAAATAGTCAATCCAGGCCATTAAATTGGAGTCTTGCTGCGACACGTGATTCTGCTCATTTTCCACACAGTTATCCTCAAAGTTATCCACAGGATAATTTTCTGTTTAATCTCTATATATATTATAAAACTGCAAAATCATGCTGATTTTTTCTGCTCAAAATAGCCCAGTATTTGATCCAGTTTTTCTATGAATTCCAGGCTCGGTTGCCAATGATAAGCCCCTTGCTGGACCTGTCCATTCATCCCGCGCAAATACAAATAGGTTGCGCCGCCCAGATGCTGTGTGATCGAATAACCCTGCATATTGGCACTCAGATAACGATGCAGCCCCACCAGATACAAAGCGGCCTGCAACCAGTAACTGGACTGGCTCATATTCTGCTGAATCGCCTCAGCACTATAGTGCTGCTGATCAGGGCCGAGGAAGTTACTTTTATAATCGGCAATATGGTAGCGCTGGCCATCGAAATACACCAGATCGATGGAACCGGTCAGATATCGCGCCGATTTGGCCTCATTAAAATCGCTCATGACTATGTCATGTCCGAGAAAAAGCTGATGGATTTGCCGAATCTGCAAAGGGGCATCGGTCAAGGACAGATAAAAAGGAAATTCTGACAGATACTGTTTAGCCTCCAGCTGCGCCAAAGCAAAATCTACCTGAATCGGAGTGGCCAGAATGTCATGTACCCAGTCATGCATCAGGTTCAGCAAAATATCTTCTGTAATCTCGTCCAACAAGCCATCAAAAGCAGTCTGGAAAATACTGTCCACATTCAGCGATTCAGTGCTTGCAGAGCGTGTGAGCTGGGCCAATTCCTGTTCAAAAAACTGGATAAAGGCGTCATCCTCCAGCCCATCGAAATACACCTGAAACTGACCTAAAAATTCTAGCAGACCCGAACGATCGAGCTGTTGTGCCGAGTGAAACAGCTGCTGCCATTGCTGGCGATAAGCTTTGCTTTGGTCATGCAGGCGAATTCCGGTCAATAACTTATAGTTCAGGCTGGACAATACGCGCTGCATACTATGACGCAATTCCTCGGCTTTGAAATCTGCCTGAGCTGTGGCCTGAAACAGGGTTCGCAGATTCACCACAGCGGCCTGATAATGCAGGGAAAAGGCCTGTTCCAGTACACTACGTATATGAAAAGCCTGTTCAAATTTTTCTTTCAGTTCCTGCCAGATTTGCGGTGCGGTATTTTTAAAACGGCGCCGGATTTCCAGATTCCAGTAACTGCTGTCCTGAAAATCGATATGTTCAAAAATGCTGTGCAAGAAAGTTCCGGCCACTGTACCTTTAGGAAAATTCAGCCTAATCCAGTCTAAGGGCACGGCTGCTGGCTGTTCTTCCAGACCGGTAAAATGAATTTCATCGGCGGCACTATCGGGCTGTTCTGAAGCCATGACCAGATCGTCCTGCAAGATATGTCCATGTAGCTGATGCTGTGACAAAGCCGTAAAACTGGTTTTGGTTCGCGGATAAAACTGCCGCTCTGGCAAAGGTTGCGCCCGCATGTCGACCTGATGATGGCTCGACTGCTCGACCAGACGCGGTGGTTCCTGAGACAGCGGCTGCTCGACCAGACTTAAAGCATGTTGAAACAGTTGATCTCCCTGACCACGCCAGAAGGCCAGCCCGGAATCAGACTGTGCGTTCTGGTCCTGCAGCATGGCATATACCCGGTGACTGGCACGGGTCAGCGCCACATACCAGAGTCGGTGGTTTTCGGCAGCATTACGCGCTGCATTCTGCAGAATCGCCTGCTCATGTAAATTCTTGTGATTCACTGCAATCACCCGGGATTGTTCCAGAATGTTGTCCTGTTCAGACGCAGACAGGGAAAAATTCAGATTGCCTTTATTCACATCAAAAGCAGCATCTGCTCCCAATAAAAACACCACTTTAAATTCCAGCCCTTTGGAGGCATGAATGGTCATCAGCTGCACCCCATGATCCCCAGACAGCTTGCGTTCTTTTTCGCTGTCCTTGCCTGAAGGTGACTGAAGCTGGCGCAAATACCAGTGATAGAGTTTTTGCGCCCCCTGATAATATTCACTCTGCTGGCTCAGCATCTCGGTCAGATGGCGTAGATTGACCACTACCCGCTCATTGTCCAGACTTTGACTGGCCACCAGATTGGTCCAGACCTGAAACAGATTCAGTGCATAATTCCAGGCGGTCAAAAAGCCTTTCTCAAACCACATTTCCCGAATTATATCCAGATCCGCAATATAGCGACTGAGGCCTTCACTCTGCTCCTGTAATTCGATCAGTTTTTTCAGATTGAAGCCCAACAGACGAGTCAGCAAGGCCCGCTTGACCTTGGCCTCATTGAAAGGATCCATGATCGCCGTCAATACTGCCGCGACATCCTGAGCGATTGGACTGGCGAACACGCTCTGTTTGGATTCTTTATAGGAGGGAATGCCCATACGCTGCAGACGCTGCTTCACCTGTTCCAGAGCAAAATGCCCAAATCCCAACACGGCAATATCATCTGCGCTCAGGCTTTGCTGATGCTCTTGCTGCTGAAAGTACAGTTGCTGCTGGGCAGACTGATTCAGCAATGCACGGATTTTCCAGGCCACCTGGTCTGCTTCCAGGTCCGATTCACCTAGCTGAATCCATCGTAAGGGCTGCGGGTTGATCCTGCCCATATCGACCAGATCTGGATGCGGGCGACTACCGGCCTGAATCAGGGTGTACTGCACCTGTTCGCCAAAATCCATTTGCCGCTGGAACAGTGCATCAACCACTTCTACGAGCGGTTTGACTGACCGATGGTTCTGCATCAGGGTATATTCGCGGCCCTGTTTATGCAGCACATCGGCATGTGCCTTGTTATAGGTGAGCATATCGCCGCCACGGAAACCGTAAATTGCCTGTTTCGGATCACCGACCATAATCATGCAGCCGGACTGCACCCGGTTGGCATCACGCCAGATCTTGGCCAGCAAATCATCCTGATCCTGATTGGTGTCCTGAAATTCATCGACCAGAATCAGCGGATAACGTGCCTGTACAAACTGGGCAAAACGCTGTCCCTGCTGGCCTTGCAATGCTTCCGCCAATGTACGAATTTGCTGGGAAAAAGTGGTTTCACCCTGCTGCTGCAAGGTTTGTGGCAAACGGGTCTGCACACTTTGAATAATATGAAATTCCAGATAGGTCGTAAGCTGTTGCAGCTGCTCATCCAGATACTGTTTGACCTCACACAGCGCATCAATTGCCACGATCAGACTATGTTGCAAAATCAGCTGCTGCTCTGCATCCGGACAGCTTTTGTTAAAGACCTGAGTGGTCGGCTGGAAATCGGTTTTCTTGCGGCGCAAATGGCACAGATTCAGTAAAATCGGCTGCAATTCAGCATCAAAGAAACTCATGCCACCCTGATTTTTCAGGGCTGCGCTCCAGGTCATAAAGTTTTCACAAATTTCGGTTAACTTGGTCAAAAAACTCTTGTGAAAATACTTCGGACTTTCCTGACAATAACGCCGCATCACGGCAAGATCATGCTCCTGAATATTTAATAATTGGCTAATACAGGCTTCCAATTTGTTCAGGTCACATTCAGCCGGTTCGATCTTGCGAAAATGCTGCTTACTGAAATTCAGGGCATCACGCACCAGCCCGGTATAATGCTCCACCGGTTTCAGCAGATTCTGGACATACAGATGATTGACCATATATTGCGGCTGTTGCTGAATCCAGTCACGCAGCACATCATGAATCAGCTGCTGGATATACAGATCCTGATCTTCGGTCAGTTCTGCACGTTCAATCTTGCCACTTTCAAATGCAAATTCACGTAACAGTTTCTGGCTAAAGCTGTCCAGGGTGCCAACAAACAGTTCATCCAGCTGGTTCAGCACCAGACGTAAACGGCGACGGGCATAATCCAGCCGTGAACCATAATCTTTCAGTACCTGCTGAAATAAAGGATCGGTTTCATTCTGGATTTTTGCTGTGATTTCAACTGAATTGAGCTGCTGATGACGCTGGATATAAGCCAGCGTTTCCTCGATGCGAAGCCGTACCCGGTTTTTCAGTTCAGCCGTGGCCTTACGGGTAAATGTCGTCGCAATCACCTGATGCGGATAATACTGGTCCAAAAAAATCCGCACCATCAGACTGGATAGCGTATAGGTCTTGCCGGTGCCTGCCGAGGCTTCAATCCAGTGTAGGCCACGGAACTTCATGTCCTGAATCGGATTGGTGGAAATGGCTGTTTGCATCTGCTGCTTTAAGAAAGTCATACGGCTATTTCACCCACTCCAGATGTTGATGAATCGGCGCATACAGGCCATGGGCAAAATCATGACAGCAGTTTTGCAAGGCCAGATCCGGATCCTGATCTTGCAAAATAAATTGCCAATCCTGATGCAAGACACTAGATTCACTCGAAGTCAATGGCTTAGCTGTTTTAGGACTATAACTGTTGTTCCAGGCTTCCAACAATTCCTGCATTTCCACAATGGTCATTTTACCCTGTTCATTCTCGGCCCACTGCCACTCTTTTTTCATCAGTAATTCTGCCGGCAAGACCAGCGGCTGCTGTTGACCAATTTCCCAGGCCTTTAACCAGAGCTGCAAATACTCATGTGCCTTGCTCGAACTCAAGCCAGAAAACTTCAGGGTTTTATTACTGAAAATGACAATGCGCTCCAGTTCTGGTGAGCGTGCATCGTCATTCAAGTAAGCCAGCCATAGCAGATACTCCAGCCAGATCTGGGCACGGCGTTTTTCCGAGGCCGAAGAGGATTGCATACTCAGCCAGTAGCTGCTGTGTGGAACCTGAGGCACGTTTATATGAATGATCAGTTCAGGACTGAACTGCAGGGATTGTTGGGTGACTGGCGTCAGTTCTTTGCCCAACTGTAGCAAACGTTCTTGCAATAACTGCTGTTCCTGCTGGCTGCCCAGCCAGGTGGCTTGCTGGGTTTTGCCCACCGGCAAACGGTCTAGCATCAGGTTTGGCTCAATCTCCTGCTCTTGTTGTAACAGGAAATCCCGCACCTGATACTGTTCCAGCTTGTTCAATAATAAGGGTTCCCGGGAACTCGGCAAATCGGCATAGCGAATCGTGGAAACCCCGATACTTTTCAGGAACAGGCGCGCCGGGAAAATCATATCGCGAATCCATTCATCGCCTTTGAGTACCCGGATTTCTTTTTGTTCTAGTGCCGGATAATGTGCATTAATCCAACTGCTGCGTTTGCCTTCGGCACTGCGGATATATTCTGCCACTGCAAACCACTGATCCTGATAACGTGGTGTCTGCATATCTGCGAATCCGGCTGGATCAAAAGGCTGCAAGGGATGTACATGATAAAGCTGCTGGATATGTTGAGCGACTGACAGACCATGAATATCCACCATCGGATCGACTTCGACATCCGGCTGTTCAGACTGGCAGATCAGCGCGATATGTTGAACCAGTTCCTGCAAGGCAGTGGATGGATCGCGAGCCTCACCATCCTCCAGATCAAAGCCATTGTAGAACAGCCATAGATTTTCCTGTGCCAGCAGCAAGGCATCCAGAAAAGCGCCCTGCTCGTCATCCAGACGGGAACGGTCACCGAGTTGCGGCTTCAGGCTGCGCATCAGGTCAAACGGAACCTGTTGATTACGGCTCGGAAATTTACCGCTATCCAGATTCAGCATCACCACCAGTTTATAAGGCAATGGACGGATCTGGCCAATCTGGCTAAAAGTAATCTGTCCGGTCGGTTCAGCCTGATCCAGCTGCATCTCCAGGGTATTCTGAATTTCTTCCAGCACATAAGGCAGAGGCAGACTGAGTGCCACCAGTTCCTGACTGGCATGCGGATCATCCTGATCATGATAATCAGCCAGGGTCAGCATCCGCATTTGCTTGTCGATAATCTCGGCAACGGTTTTGAGCGATTCCACGCCAGCATCACGGAACTCGTTCAGATCGGCGCGCAGATATTCCAGCCAGGTTTTGACTGGCGTGCGCTGTCCGGTTTCATGCAAAGTCAGCCAGTCACGGCGCTCTACCAGATCCTGATAAATCCGGATCAGGGTGGATATCAAGGGAAAATCACTGGTCAGAACCTTGGCATAACTCAAGGTGTCCTGAAACAGGGTATGTTCAGGAATCGCCAGACCCAACGCCAGACGGTCCAGCGCGAATTTAAAGCTAAACCGGTAATCCTCATCGCCTGCGCTCAGACTTTGCTGTAAATGCTGCTGGTCCAATCCACGCTTGAAGCCAGCATCTGTCAGCAACTGCAACATCCGTTCTACCTGACTATAGTCCAGAGCATAATACTGCTGGGTCGCATTCAGGCTGAGCCAGTCGGCAAAGTCCTCAATACTGAAACGGCGACGTACCCACTGAATCCGGCCCAGTACCGCGCGCCAGGCATTGCTGACATCCAGACGCGACACCCCGGCAATCTGGATCGGTAAATACAGGTTATCTTTTTGCAGGCGTTTGCTGCCGGTTTCGCGCTCACGCGGTGGTGGCGCAAAGACACTGCGAATTGCCGGTTCCAGTTCTTTCAGACTTGGCGTCAACACCAGAATATCACTTGGTTGACGCGGCGCTTCTTCAGTGCCTTGAGCCAGCCAGTGAATCAGCTGTTCTTTGAGGACTTCCAGCTGACGTAATGAAGAATGACAGACATGAATCTGTACAGAATCATCGTCAGGGCTTAAAGCATATTGATGCTGTTCAGGCTCGAGTAAATACAGAATATCTGACTGGATTTTGGCCAGCAGTTTATTTTGATATTCATCGACAAAGACATCGGCCCAGAGACCCTCTTCCCCCGAAGACAGTTTAGAGAGTAGAGAAAAATGATCCCGTGCCTGCTTGCCGAATCGGGTCAGAAGCGGATGCCGCGATTCCCGGTCTTCGGCATTAAAGTTCAGCTGCTTGATCCTGAAGTCTTTTATTTCCGCATCATTCGGTTTACGTTGACGGGTCTTTTCAAAACGCTGAATAAAGCGCTCTTCCCGCTGCAAATCAAACCTGGCTTTCCAGTCAGGATCGACACTGTCGGCCCAGTATTCCTGCGAGGGGTTGAAGTGAAAAATATAGATATCAATGTATTGCCCCAGACGGCGTAAAAAATCCAGCTGGCTGGGTGGCAGTTCTAGCAGGCTAAATACCACAATCTGGGCCGGTAGTCGTTTTAGAGCCTGGGCGCGGGTTTCTGCATTCTCCAGCCGCTCCCAATACAGGCGTTCAATCTCCAGGATTTTGGCATAGTCATCCTGAAATACATGCTGCCACAACCAGCGTTGCCAGGCTTCCAGTTCACGCGCCTGAATCTTGACAAAATCCGCCACCTGCATCTCATGGCCATTTTCATCTTTGGGGCTATAGATCATTTGCTCGATATCGAGCGCAATATCCTGCCCCCAGGACTCTAACCAGTTACTCGGACAACTACAGTTGTTTGGAGGACAGTTACGCGCGCAATAACCACGATAATCCATATAATGGCTAAACAAACGCGACACCTGCTCGGCTACCCAGTACAGCATGCTCTGTTTTTTCAGCTGCTTCTCTGTACCCTGCTCCAGCCGGTCAGCACTGTCATAAATCCGCTTCACAATAGAATACAGCGGATGATCGACGTCTAAAGGAATCTGTTCAGGCAGAATACATTTACGCAATGCCTGAAACACGCGCCATTTGATGATAATGCGCGGAATATTGGCTTCACGGACCTGCTCCACTTCTTTAGGCGCATTCAATACCCATTGATAGGAAGTCCATTGAAAGGCGCGAATCCGGTGATGAAACTGGGTATTGGCGCTAATACCTTTTTTCTCGGCAATTTTCTGGGTCAGCCAAGTTTCTACTGCCGGAGATGGCACAATAAAATGCCGGGTTTGTAACACCTCAAATGGATTCCGGGCAGTCTGGTTGACAATACGCAGCATACTATCCAAAAGCACATCAATACGTTGACTCTGAATAACATGGATGGCCATTGGTTCCCCTGAACTGCTGAATGTGGTTTTTACTACAAAATGATAAAGATTATTTACTATACATCCCGAGCGCTCTATGACACTTTAAAACCACACTTCAGTCGAAAAATTTCTTTGAAAAAAGCATCTTAAAGATGCTTGAATAGAAAAAAACAACATAGAGCTTAGGTAGTGCCCATGAAATTAGATAAAATTCCTGAACGTCTCGATCCGAGCCTAGATTTAGAACAAATCCGCGACGAATGCTTGGAACTCACCAAAAAACGCGCCTACTATTCTGCTGGTGCTGCCGTGATTCCGGTACCTTTTATGGACGTGGTCATTGATGTCGGCATCTTGTCGCAATTGATTCCCGAGATCAATGCCCGCTTCGGCCTGTCCCCTGAGCAGATCAGTGTCTACGATCCGAAAACCCGTCAAATTCACTGGCAAGAGCTGCGTAAACGTGGCGTAGAATTTTCCGGTCTGGTGGTCGCACGTACGGCAGTTAAAAAATCTTTGAACAATGTTGCAGCGAAAGTGATGATAAAGCAAGTCACAAAATTCATTCCGCTGGGTGGTCAGCTGGTGGCCGCAAGTCTGGGTTATTTTGTCATGAAAAAAATTGCCGATGCTCATGTGCAAGACTGCTATCGCACCGCTAAAAGTATTCAGCAAAAACAGGTCGCCCAAGGTTAATCCTGTTTAAGCTAAATATTTTTAAACTGTTTAAAATTCTCTACTTCAGGCAGATTATTCTGCCTGAAGCTGTTTTAAAATAGCCTTTAATACTTCGACCCGTGCGGTATGTTTATCATCAGACGCGATAATGTGCCAAGGCGCTTCCTCAGTCGAAGTATGTTCAAACATATCGGCTGCCGCTTTCAGATAATCGTCCCAGCGCTCCCGGTTACGCCAGTCTTCTTCAGTAATTTTAAAACGCTTATGCGGTGTATCTTCACGCGCCTTGAACCGTGCTGCCTGTTCCTCTTTAGAAATGGCCAGCCAGATTTTCACAATCACCGTTTGATGCTTGACCAGGCTCTGTTCAAAACGGTTAATTTCCGCATAAGCTCGCTGCCATTCTACCGGACTAGAAAACCCTTCTACCCGTTCTACCAATACCCGACCATACCAGGAACGGTCAAAAATGCAGATATCATCATCGGTTTGCAGCTTGGTCCAGAAGCGCCATAAATAGGGACGGCTCAGCTCAAATCTTTCTGGTGCAGCAATGGTATGAATTTCATATTCACGTGGATCCAGTTTTTTGACAATTCGCTTGATCGCGCCGCCCTTGCCGGCAGCATCCATGCCTTCGAACAGAATCACCACATTACGCGAATCGGAACGCATGGCTTTGGCGACCTTCGCGGTTAATTTTTTTAGTTCCGGTTTGTAATCTTCTGGCTGGGCTTGAGTCTTGGAAGGATGTTTTAACTGCTCGGGAATCTTGGCCTGCTTCCATCTTCCCTTGGCTCTGGCGGGATGATCCGGACAATGTTTCAAGGCACTCAGGATATACTGGGCAAATTGCTGGTCGCGCTGCTGCTCATCTTCGCCATCAATAATGAACCAGTCCTCGGTAAAGCGCTGACGCAGGCGCTGCAAGGTGTCATATTCTTTGCGATTGCGCCAGTCCAGACCATGCAGTTGATGCCAGTGAGTTTCACTCGGATCCATGGCATCCAGACGTTTTTGCAAGACTTTCCAGGACAGGTCAAACCAGACCTTGATCACATCGACATGGTTATTTTTCAGGTCCTGTTCAAAGGCCTGCATCTCTTGCAGATATTCATCAAACTGTGCATCACTCAGCGGGCTTTCAGCTTGCATGGCACTGCCGAGCAGATCGCTATACCAGTTACCAAACAGCACCATGATCTGGCCTTCGGCAGGAATAAAACGTGCATAAGGTTGCCACAAGGTCTGCTTCGGGCCGGCTAGCTGAGGCTTATCGGCTTTCACACGCAAATAGCGCGGATCGACCCATTCACGTAACTGTTTAACCGCTTCACCCTTGCCGGCCAGTTCAATGCCATTCACCAGAATCACCAGACTTTTGGCATTTTTCTGGCCCCGGGTCTTTTTTAAATTATATTGGGCATCAATCAGCTCGACAGACAGCTGATCTTCATCCATTAACTGAAATTGTGGTTGTTCCATACGCATCTTCAACCCTGATCTTTTATTCTGTTTGCAGTATAGCGAGGAGTTTCAGCGCAAAAATAGCTCTGGCAACGTTTTTCACACGATTAAATTGGCTATTTAAACAACAGATTGACATACAAATGCCCGATCTCTGTTCAATTTGTCATAGCAGGATTGTCCGGCAGCCTCTAAGATTCTTGCATCCTCCAATGATAATTGAAGCCTCATGTCCAAACTTGCCGTACTCGATGATCTGTTAGCGCATTATTATCAATTGGCTTATCACACCCGGCCTGACATTTTAAGCCGTTTACAGGATGTGCAGGCCTGGCAGAAAGTCCGCATGCAGCGCACTCATCGCGCCCATTTTGCTGAAAAACAAAACCTGTTGATGTCCGAATATTTCCTGAACCGTCTCTACGGCGGTGCTGAATTTGATGCGCTGGCAGAACAGATTGCCCGGCTGATGAAATATGCGCATAAAGCAGAAAAAGTTATTCCGGAAAATGCCATTAAAACCGGCACCTCAGGCGTAGAGTTGGCTATTCTGGCGGTACAGCTGGATGAACAGGTCGCGATTCAGTTATTACAGGATTATCATCCACATGAACCGCTGACTGACGAGATGATGCGCCTGACCTATTTGAAACTGGATCAGGGTGAAGCACGCCTGAAACAGTTAGCCCTACTGGATCAGCTCGGTATGAGTCTGGATAAATATATGCGTTCATTTGTGGTCTATACGGCCTTTAAAATGTGTAAGGGCGCGGCGAATAAATATAACTTTCAGGTGATGTATGAATTTATGCAGGATGGTTTTCTGGCCATGAAGCCACTCAAATCGGCAGAAAAATTTGTACGCGCGTTCACGGCAACCGAACGCCAGATTATCGAGAAAGTACATTCTGGCGATCCGCTACCATTTCAGTAAATACCCGATGAGTATTTCTGCCAAGCGTGAATTTTTCTGTATATTATTCATAACAATTGCATCATGATTGCTGAATAAGCCTTTAGAATCTGTCATGATGCAGACAATGCAAGATTAACCCGATTGATATGTTAGGAGTGACTCCAATGTCGAATGAAAATACAACGCCTACCCCTACCCCCGAGTCGGCACAACAGACAGACAAAGTGAGCCCATTCTTAACTGAACCCCTTCCACAAGGCACCCCGCAAGGTCAGCAACAATCTTTAGAACAACGTCTGACTGACACGCCTGTGACGGGTACTGTGCCTAAATACAATCTGCCACGCGGTGCCAATACAGGCAACGTCGGCTCAACCACGCACTTTGGCTATCAAACTGTCAACAGCGAAGAAAAAGCCCAGAAAGTCGCAGAAGTGTTCCACTCGGTGGCGAGCAAATACGACATCATGAATGATCTGATGTCTTTTGGTATTCATCGCCTGTGGAAGCGTTTTGCAATCAATATGTCAGGTGTACGCCGTGGCCAGCATGTGCTGGATATCGCGGGTGGTACTGGCGACTTGGCTAAAGTCTTTAGCCGCGAAGTGGGCCCGACGGGTCATGTGGTACTGTCTGATATTAACGAATCCATGCTGAATGTCGGTCGTGACCGTCTGATTGATGCGGGCTGTACCAATGTCGATTTCGTTCTGGCCAATGCCGAAACCTTAGAACCATTTGCAGACAACAGCTTCGATCTTTTAACGATTTCTTTCGGTCTGCGTAACGTCACCGATAAAGATGCGGCACTGGCTGCGATGTACCGTGTCCTTAAGCCAGGTGGCCGTTTACTGGTTCTGGAATTCTCTAAACCAGTGTTTGAACCATTCTCTAAACTGTATGACCTGTATTCGTTCACGGCATTGCCAATCATGGGAAAAATCATTGCCAATGATGCAGAAAGCTATAAATACCTGGCTGAATCGATCCGTATGCATCCAGATCAGCGCACCCTGAAAGGCATGATGGAAAATGCCGGCTTCCAGAATTGTGACTATCACAACCTGACTGGCGGGATTGTTGCGGTTCACCGCGGTTTCAAACTTTAAGGTTCCTTGCCTATGTGGTCAATTCTGGCACTCGGTGCTGTTGAACGCGTGATTCATCATGTGATTGATCTGGATGCCATTACCCGCATCCAGCTGAATGCTCTGTCCGGTAAAATGCTGCGGGTGGTGATCGCCTCGCCACAGCTTTCGGTCGATGTGTTTTTTGATGAGGGCAAAGTTCGTCTGGAGCCAACGGCAACCGGTCATACCGAAACACCTTCGGTCTTTGAACAGCGTCCATTTGACGCGAGTTCCGCGACAGTCCTTGAAGCGACCGCAACCTTGCAGGTCAGCAATGTGGTGGAATTACTCAAGCTGCTGCTTTCCGATGAAGTGGGCAATATTCCATTGCAAGGCGACTACAAGTTATTGCAGGAAATCCAGCGCATCATGCAACAGGCGGAACTGGATCTGGCGGCGCATTTAAGCCCCTGGATTGGCCCGACACTGGCGCATGAAATTGGTAAATTGCAACTGCTGCCCCAGCAGCTAAAACGCACCCTGCAAAGTCAATTATTCTTTGCCGAAGATGCCTTAAAAGAAGACAGCGGTCTGTTTGCCCCACGCTGGCAAATGGATGACCTGAATCAGGACACCCGTATCCTGAATCAAAATTTAGATCGGGTTGAAGCGAAAATCCATCAGCTTCAGGCTCAAATCGATGCCTCAAACAATTCTACTCAAGACTAGGTACACAGCTTTATGATTCCGCATGTTTCACGTTTACTCGAACTTTGGCGCATCGCCGCGCACTATCGACTCGACACGTTGTTTCCTGCGGAAGAATTACCAGAAAAATCCCGGCATGTGCTGTCCCTCATCCGGATGCATCCGGCCGCCTGGTCCAGTCGTGAACGTAAAAATCCGCTCAAGCTGAAACTGGCTTTAGAAGAAATGGGACCGTTGGCAATCAAGCTCGGTCAGCTTCTCTCAACCCGTCGTGACCTGATTCCACCTGAAGTTTTACAGCAACTGGTGTTACTGCAAGACCGGGTCAAGCCATTTGATAATGACGTGGCCAAGATGCGCATTCAGGAATCCCTGAAAGCTGATGTAAATACCCTGTTCGCGCGTTTTGATACCCAGCCACTGGCAGCGGCTTCGATTGCACAGGTGCATACGGCTGCCCTGCATGATGGCCGTGAAGTCGTGGTCAAAGTCACCCGTCCGAATATTCGCCAGCAGATTTTGCAGGATTTTGAAATTCTGGAATGGCTCGGTCAATTTCTGGAAAAACGTCTGGAAGCAGCACGTGCCCTACATTTATCAGAAATCATTCAGGATTATCGACAGATCATTCTGAATGAGCTGGATCTGACGCTGGAAGCAGACAATACCCGCCGTATGCGCCATCACTTTACCGGCTCGAGCATGATGTATGTGCCGGAAATTTATATGGACAGCAAAGACGTGCTGGTAGCCGAGCGCATTACCGGGGTGCCGATTTCAGATATCGCGACCTTTAACCGGCTGGGCATGGATCGGGCCGATCTGGCGCGTAAAGGCCTGACCATCTTCTTTACCCAGGTGTTCCGCGATAACTTCTTCCATGCCGATATGCATCCGGGAAATGTCTTTGTAGAAACCATCAATCCGGCCAATCCGCGTTTTATTGCGCTGGACTGCGCGATTATGGGCGAACTGTCCAAACACGACCAGATGACCGTAGCACGCATGCTACTAGCGGTCATGAACAGCGACTTTATGCAGCTGATTCAGGTGGTGCATCAGGCTGGCTGGATTCCACCGGGGACTGATCAGGATGCTTTGGCTCGTGAAATGCGCCGCAGTGTGGGGCCAATGGTCTCAAAACCGATGCATGAACTGGATTTTGCCGGCATTCTGATTGAAGTGATGGATATCGCTCGTCGTTTCCATCTCGAAATTCCCCCTCAATTGATGTTGCTGCTAAAAACTTTGGTGCATGTCGAAGGTTTGGGAACCGACCTATATCCTGAACTGGATATCTGGAGTCTGGCCAAACCGATCCTGACCGACTGGATCAAGGCCCAGATGAATCCGCAAAAGAACCTGAAAGAACTGGGACAAAAAATCCCGGATCTGCTTTTAGGGGCGCAGGATTTACCGACACTGATGATCGACAGCTTAAACGGTTTAAAAAACCAGTCGGCCTGGCATGCCAAACAGCTCAATGAATTACAAAGCATGCGCCTGCAAATGGAACATCAACAGAAGCGTAGCTGGATGTTCGGCAGTGTCATGGCCATTCTGCTGGCGATTGCAATTATTTCACCGTGGTTTGTGTCGGTGATTCTGATTGTGCTAGCAAGTGTGCTTGCCGTCTGGCGGATTGCGAAATAACTAAATGAGCTTTTAAAAAACCTGACACTGTTCAGGTTTTTTATTTTCTGGACATCGCATGACTCCAAAGTCACCTTAGGACATATCTTGCCATTGGGTCTTTAGACCTATCGCTTAAAATAAGCACATATTTGGCTAGTATAGGTTCAACCATGGTACAGATTTTACAGAAACGTGCGCCTGCGCTGACGATTCGTGCCGGCCATCTGGCACGTGAGCTGATTCTGGAACAAGGTTTGCAACCCGAACAGGTCGATATCGTGCCCGGTGCTGCAGGTGGCCCCAAAGGCATCGGTATTCAGGGACTCGATCAGGCGATTTTTGGTGAGTTTTTTCCACGTGCGCCTCAGCGTAGAACTTTGGTGGGTTCTTCGATTGGCAGCTGGCGCTTTGCCAGTATGGCTGCACATGGTGCTCAACAGGGAACCGAACGCTTAGCTGAACTCTATACCAATCTCTATTTTCATAAAAAAATGACCCGTCAAGATGTCAGCGACATCTGCCGTGGCATGCTGCTGGATCTGGTACAAGGCAAAGAAAACGATCTGGTCAATCATCCAGATTATCATCTCGCAGTCATTTCAATTAAAGCCCAGCATATTTTCCAGAGTGACAAGGCATTGCCGTTGCTGGCTTCTGTGGCTGGAATTCTTGGAACGACCGCAGTCGCGCGCCGGCACAGCCGTCATTTCATGCAACGTGTAATCAGCCAGCCCAATATCGGTGAACAGTTTAAAATCGCTGAAGATGGATTTACCACGCATTATCATGCACTAACCGAACAGAGTGTGTTGTCCTGGCTAATGGCATCGGCATCTATTCCGGGGGTCATGGCGGCAATGCGCGATATTCCGGATGCGCCGCAGGGTTATTATCGCGATGGTGGCCTGATTGACTATCACATTGACCTGCCCTTTCAGAGCAAAGGTATTGTGCTGTATCCACATTTTACCGATAGCATTACCCCCGGCTGGTTTGACAAGTTATTTAAACGTACCTCAAATCCGGAAAATCAGGCACGAACTTTGCTGCTTTCTCCATCGCAGCAATATCTGCAAAGTTTGCCTTTGGGTCGTTTGCCTGATCGTAAAGACTTTAACTTAAAAGGTTTGGACCAGAACCAACGGATTCAGCTGTGGAAGCAATGTATTGCGGAAAGTCAGCGTTTGGGCGATGAATTTCTGGAACTGGTCGAGAAGCAGAATTTTGCTGAGGTGATGCAGGCCTTGTAATTGGCCGCAGCTGCCCGATTATTTGTATAATTGCTTTAATTTTGTGAACTGTTGAGATTTATGCAGAAGTTTTTAGTTGTCCTGCAATACCTGTGTCTGGCCTTTGCCATTTATCTGATTTATAGCGTCAGCATGTCGCTATATAGCCAGGATTTTATCCTGATGGAGTTGGTCGCTGATATTGGTACGATTCTGATCTGTATCGACTTGGCGGTATTTTTATTTACCAGTAAAGGCAAGCCCGGCATTAGCATGGAAGAATATGCAAAAAGACTGGAACAGCCACCATCTAAGCTGGTCTATGTGACGCGAAAAATGGGGCATCTCGGTATTTTGCTGATTATCACCAGCTGGATTGTGCCGATAATCAATTCATAACGATCCAATAAAAAACCTCCCAATTGGGAGGTTTTTTTATCGAGGATAGCTAAAAATTATTTCGAACCTTTAATCCCTGCTTGAAGTAATAGCGCACCCAAACCACCAATTTTTTGCTCTTGTGGTTTAGCCGCTTGAGGTTTCTTACCCTGAGGGCGATCACCTTGCGGACGTCCTTGCTGTGGACGTTTACCCTGAGGCTTACGTTCACCACGTGGCTCATTGTTCTCGCGACGTGGCTGACGTGGTGCTTTCGCCGGAGCTTCAGAACCTTCTGGACGCATCGATAAATTCACACGGTTACGTTCAGCATCCACATTCAAAACACGGACTTGTACGATTTGACCCGGTTTCACCACTTTATGTGGGTCAGCGACGAATTCATTGGCAAGTTCAGAAATATGTACTAAACCGTCTTGATGCACACCCACATCGACAAATGCACCGAAGTTAGTGACATTTGTCACTACACCTTCCAGCTGCATGCCTTCAGACAATTGCGCAACTTCAGTAATGTCATCACGGAATTTAGCAGTGCGGAACTCTGGACGCGGGTCACGGCCCGGTTTTTCCAGTTCAGCCAATACGTCTTGAATTGTCGGCAGACCGAATTTCTCGTCTGCAAATTCTTCAGCATTCACTTGGCGAATGATTTCAGTATTGCCAATGATATCTTTTACAGTCGTTGCTTTTGCTTCAACAATTTTGCTCACCAAAGCATATGACTCAGGGTGAACTGCAGAAGCATCTAGTGGCTCTGTACCATCTTGAATACGCAAGAAGCCCGCAGCCTGCTCAAAAGTACGCTCACCTAAACGTGGTACTTTTTTCAAAGACTGACGATTGTCAAAACGACCATTTTCCTTACGGAATTCCACAATTTGCTGTGCGATCGATTTGTTCAGACCTGCGATATAACCCAAAATCGCTGCTGATGCAGTATTTACATCCACACCCACCGAGTTCACACAGTCTTCAACGACCGCTTCAAGGGTTTTCGCCAGACCGGTCTGGTTCACGTCATGTTGATACTGACCTACACCAATCGATTTCGGATCGATTTTCACCAGTTCTGCTAGTGGATCTTGTAAACGGCGTGCAATCGATACTGCACCACGGATCGACACGTCCAGCTCTGGAAGTTCCTGTGAAGCTAGTTCAGATGCTGAATACACCGATGCACCTGCTTCAGATACAGAAACACGCGTCATTTTCAGATCACTGTTCGCAGCCATCATTTCAGCAACTAAAGCTTCAGTTTCACGGCTTGCAGTACCATTACCAATCGCGATCAGGTCAACATTGAACTCGCGGCATAAACGCGCCAGCTCGGCCAGTGAACCTTCTTTATCATCTTTTGGCGCAAATGGATAAATCGTACTATGTGCCAGTACATCACCAGACTCGTTCACCACCGCCAGTTTCACACCAGTACGGATACCTGGGTCCACGCCCAAAGTGGTACGTGCGCCTGCAGGTGCAGACAGCAGTAAATGACGCAGGTTTTCAGCAAAGACGTTCATCGCTTCTGTTTCAGCAGCCAGACGTTTTTCAGTCAGCAATGAATGTTCAATCGTTGGACGAACTTTACCGAGCCAGAACAATTTTGCAGTTTGCTTCAAGAAATCCTGACGAGCTTGTGGCTGAACAGTTTCAAGATTGTATTCAGTTTCAATACGCGCCAATGGAGCATCATCTTCGCCATCAACTTTCAGGCCTAAAACGTTTTCCTGACGGCCACGCAGCATCGCCAATAAACGATGTGAAGGCACTTTGTTCAAGTTTTCAGAGAAATCGAAATAATCACGGAATTTTTTACCGACTTCTTTTTTCTCATCACTTGCAACTAAACTTTTCAGCACGGCAGTTTTTGCAAATGTCGCTTTAAGTTCAGTGGTCAGTGCGATATTTTGTGCCCAGTCATCAATCAGGATGTGCTGGATCGCATCAAGCTGGCTTTCAGTATCTGGATAATCTTCATGGCTAAAGCCCGCCAAAGCTTCAGCTGGATCAACGGCTTCATTAAAGATTTTTTCGGCAATCGGGCCTAAACCGGCTTCTTTGGCCTTGAATGATTTACTGGTACGTTTTGGGCGGTACGGCGCGTAAATTTCTTCTAATGCATTTTTGGTTTCGGCCGCATTCACACGCGCCAATAAATCATCAGATAATTTATCTTGTTCTTTGAGTGATTCAATCACCTTTTCACGGCGCTCATACAAATCACGCAAGTATGATAAACGCGTATCGAGTTGACGTAGTTGCGTATCGTCTAAGCCTTGCGTTACTTCTTTACGGTAACGTGCAATAAAAGGAACACTGGCACCTTCATCAATAAGCTTGATGGCAGCCTCAACTTGATTTGGACGTACGGCAAGTTCTTTTGCCAACTGCTGAACTAAGTCAGTCATCGTGTTTGATCCCACAAGGATAAGTACTAAATGGCATGATTATAAAGACCGGGTCTATAAAATCCACCATTGTTTTTATTAATTTACCTCATCTTTATATTATGAAGTGCCACAGTTTTCAGCTTTTCCCGATAAAGTTTGTATGAACTTTGCTTTTTATCCAGCTTAAAATCGTATTTTTTGCTCATTTAGATGTATATATTTGGTATCTATGTCTTGATTTTAACTGCAATATTTGGTGCTTTAGAGCATAGTCAATTAATATCAATGAATCGTATACTCAAAGCCTATTTGATTTTTATTTATGACGACAATAAAGAATAAAGGAGCATCTCATGAGTTTAGTTGTACCTGCTGAAAAAGCCGATGCCGTACATACCGAAACGGACCGGGTCGAACGGATCCTGGTGGTTGATGATGATGTTCGTCTGCGTACCTTATTACAGCGTTTTCTCGAAGATAAAGGCTTTGTGGTTAAAACTGCACATGATGCCACGCAGATGGATCGACTTTTACAGCGGGAACTGTTTTCTCTGATCGTGCTCGACTTTATGCTTCCGGTCGAAGATGGCTTGAGTATCTGTCGTCGTTTACGCCAATCCAATATCGATACGCCTATCATTATGCTCACCGCTCGTGGTAGCGACTCGGATCGTATTGCCGGTTTAGAAGCAGGTGCCGATGATTACTTGCCTAAACCGTTTAACCCGAATGAGCTGCTGGCACGTATTCGTGCGGTATTGCGCCGTCAGGTACGTGAAGTGCCGGGTGCACCAAGCCAGCAGATGGAAGTAGTTTCTTTTGGTCCTTGGTCACTGGATTTGTCTACCCGCACCCTTACCCGTGAAGGCCAAGTGGTAACACTCACTACCGGTGAGTTTGCGGTACTGAAAGCACTGGTGCAGCATCCACGTGAACCATTAACCCGCGACAAGCTGATGAATCTGGCGCGTGGCCGTGAATGGGGTGCCATGGAACGTTCAATTGATGTTCAGGTGTCACGTTTACGCCGTTTAGTGGAAGAAAATCCAGCCCGTGCACGTTATATCCAGACCGTATGGGGTGTGGGTTATGTCTTTGTTCCAGATGGTGCTGAATAAAGGAAAACTTATAGGATAAAGATTACCCCAATTTATTGTCCCTAAAAGCCATTCGCGGCTGTTTGAGCTTCCCCTTCTTTAAAGGCTCGTATACAAAGGCGCGAGTTCAGCGAATGGCAAAGTTTTTACTTGCGTAACAGTGTTACTCATTTTTTCAAAAAAAGTAACACAACAAGCTCCTTCCATCGAAGGTTCAAGCAGTAAGATTCCATTACAAATTATTATTACTGCTCAATTTGGAAAATGCCAACAGGGAGCTGGTGTGAAACTCGACCCCATCGATCCACAAAAATTTACCGATTTTGTCAGCTACTCGGAAAAGAAACGTACCCGCTGGGAACGCTTTCTCGACAAGATCAAGCCGCGTTCTGCTGCCATGCGTACCACAGTACTGGTGGTTTTTGTGGTGTGTTTTAGCCTGTTCATGTCCTTGTGGTTCTTTTGGCGTACCCTGTTTTTACCTGAAATCCAGCAACATGCGCGTTATCTGGCCATGGAACTGGAAATTCTCAACAATCCCGATCTGCGCCTGTATCACAAACAGCAAGAAGTGGATATCGATGACTGGCTGAAAAACCGGGTCGGCATTGAATACGTGACCAATCCAGCAGAATATCCCACGGTTCGGGAAAAGCTGATTGCAGAATTTTTTACTCGGCAGATCGAAACCAAACTGGCCAAAGAGTTACGTATCGAACAAGCCACGGTCTATTTCCAGTTTAAGCCGAGTCCACGTATCTGGATCCAGACCCCTGAAATGAATGGCCACTGGGTACAGGAACCTTTAAAGACGTATGCCAACTATAGCAATGAACTGATTTTGGGCTGGTTGCTTGGCACGCCGATTATTGTCGGCATCATTATTTTGACCTTGGTGCGTCAGCTCAACCGTCCTTTACGCCGTTTGCAGAACGCCGCCAACAGTTATAGCCGAATCGGTTCGGCGCCCTATCTGGATACCAATCATGGTCCACTGGAAATCCGTCAGGTCAATCATGCCTTTAACCAGATGATTTATACGCTGGATCAGACCGAGCGGGAACGCCGCATCATGCTGGCCGGCATTTCACATGACTTGCGCACGCCCTTAACCCGGATCCGCCTCAGTGCCGAAATGATGCCAGATGAAGACTTTCTCAAAGAAGGCCTGATTTATGATGTCGAAGATATGGACGCGATTCTGGATCAGTTCATCTCCTATATGCGTGATGGTTCTGATGAAGAGCCGCAGGATACCAATGTCAATGTGCTGCTCCAAGAACTGGTCAAGCAGTTTAAACCGCTGGATATCCGCTTTACGCCACAAGACATCCCAACCATTCAGGCGCGCAGCATGTCGCTAAAAAGGCTGATTGGTAATCTGATCAATAATTCGAAACGTTATGGTTCAGAACCAATTGAGCTTTCTGCGCATGTTGAAGAAGATCAACTGTTGATTTGTGTCGCAGACCATGGCGAAGGCATCCCGGAAGATCAGATTGAAGCCTTGATGCAGCCTTTTGTTCGGGGTAATTCGGCACGAACTGTACAAGGCAGTGGCTTGGGGTTGGCCATTGTGAAACGGATTGTCGACATTCACCATGGTCAATTGCGTATTCATAATCGTCCTGAAGGTGGGCTGGAAGCTATCATTTCACTACCCGTGAATCAGGTGAACCCAGAGACACTTTCCCCAGCCACCACACTCGATAAAATTCGCCAAACTTTGACTGATCACTTTTAAGAAGTGATCAGTAATTCAACAAATGACTTTTTAGTTTTTCTATACAATTCATTTTATAGTTCACGAATTCAATCATTTAAAAATCATCATTTTTTATTATACCTACATTTAGCTAAAAAATTAGACCTTAGCCTAACACCTATGCACAATACATTTTTTGAGCGGTACAATCCGTATCATAGTTTAAGAATTAATGAGAGTTAAAATGTCTTTAGATCGTATCCGTTTAGCCTCCCTACACAACAAAGTCATCAGCCCTGAACAAGCGGCTGAATTCATCCAAGATGGCATGACTGTGGGTATGAGTGGCTTTACTCGCGCTGGTGAAGCGAAGGCGGTTCCTTTAGCTTTGGTTCAACAGGCAAAAGCAAACCCATTAAAGATTACGTTAATTACTGGTGCATCACTAGGGAACGATCTAGACAAACAACTGACTGAAGCTGGCGTATTGGCACGCCGTTTACCGTTCCAGGTCGACAACACTTTACGTAAAGCAATCAACAACGGCGAAGTGATGTTCATTGACCAGCACTTGTCTGAAACCGTTGAACAAATGCGTAACCTTCAGTTGAAAAAACCAGACGTTGCGATCATCGAAGCCGTAGCAATTACTGAAGATGGCGGCATCATTCCAACAACATCTGTTGGTAACTCTGCAAGCTTTGCGATTTTTGCTGAAAAAGTGATTGTAGAAATCAATACGAATTTAAGCCCGGCATTTGAAGGCTTGCACGATATCTACATCCCGACCTATCGTCCAACGCGTCAAGCGATTCCATTGACTCAAGTTGATGAGCGTATCGGTACGCATGCGATCAATATTGATCCATCTAAAATTGTTGGTATCGTATTTAACAGCGAATTGCATGACTCTCCATCTACTGTAACTGCGCCAGATGATGAGACTCAAAGCATTGCCAACCATTTGATTGCTTTCTTTGAAAAAGAAGTGGCTGAAGACCGTCTACCGAAAAACCTCGGACCTCTTCAAGCAGGGATCGGTTCAATTGCAAATGCCGTATTGACGGGTCTGAAAGATTCAAACTTTGAAGACTTGATCATGTACTCAGAAGTTCTGCAAGACTGTACGTTTGAATTGATCGATGCAGGTAAAATGAAGTTTGCTTCAGGTTCTTCTATTACACTTTCTGCGAAATACGGCGAGAAAGTATTTAACAACCTTGAACAATACAAAGACAAACTGGTATTACGTCCACAGGAAATTTCAAACCATCCTGAACTGGTACGTCGTTTAGGTATTATCGGCATCAACACTGCACTTGAGTTTGATATTTACGGTAACGTGAACTCAACTCACGTATGTGGTACCAAAATGATGAACGGTATTGGTGGTTCAGGTGACTTCGCACGTAATGCCCACTTGGCGATCTTCGTAACCAAATCAATCGCGAAAGGTGGCGACATCTCTTCTGTGGTACCGTTTGCTTCACATATCGACCATGCAGAACACGATGTTGATATCCTAGTGACTGAACAAGGTCTTGCGGATCTTCGTGGTTTGGCTCCGCGTGAGCGTGCACGTGCAGTAATTGATAACTGTGCGCACCCAATGTACCGCGATGCGTTGAATGATTACTTTGACCGTGCATGTGCAAAAGGCGGCCATACCCCTCATCTTCTTCGTGAAGCGCTTTCTTGGCACTCAAACTTCGAAGAAAATGGTCACATGCTTGCTGTTGAAGCTGCAGTAAAAACTGCATAATTGACTGCATTCACAAAACGCCCTACGGGGCGTTTTTTTATGGCATTTTTATATTTTTTTTGAATAGTCAGAACCTGATTATATTAAGGAAGCCATCTGGCTATCACCTACTCTTTCTTCTTTTATTTATCCTGCCGATCTGCTGTAGAAATACACTTCTGATGCTCAAGGGCTTTAAATTCTGATTCTTCACCCTCATACTTGAACACAAGAGCAAAATTAGAGACATGACATGCGCGTAGATATCTGGTCAGATGTGGTTTGCCCCTTCTGCTATATTGGTAAAAAACGTTTAGAAGCTGCTGCACAAGAAGCAGGTATTGAGCTAGAAGTACATTGGCACAGTTTCCAGCTCGATCCTGAAGCACCTGTACGTCAGGAAGTCTCCAACTCTGAGCGTCTGGCGCAAAAATATGGCCGCACCGTGGCAGAAGTCGAAGAGATGCAGCGCAATATTGCTGAAATGGCCAAAGCCGAAGGTATTGAATTTAACTGGGAAGGTGCCAATTCAGGCAATACCTTTAATGCGCATCGCCTGATTCACCTGGCGCAAAGCAAAGGTTTGGGCAATGAAGCACAGGAAGCGTTCTTCTATAGCTATATGACCCAAGGTCTGGCGATTGGAGAACGTGAAACACTGGAAGATGTCGCAGCGCGTATTGGCCTGAATCCGGTCGAAGTCGATGACCTGTTGGATTCGGAAGAATATGCTGATTTCGTCAAATTCGATCAGGAAGTCGCACATGAACAACTCAAAGTGACCGGTGTACCTTTCTTTGTTTTTGATCAACGTGTGGCATTGGCAGGCGCGCAGCCTAAAGAAGTTTTCCTGCAAGTATTTGAAAAAGCGCTCGATACATCAACCAACAGTCAGGCAGCACAATGCTCAACAGAAACGTGTGACACGCCAGACCAAGCTAAATAAAACAACGTTCAATAAAAAACCCCATTTCAAATGGGGTTTTTTTATTTGTTATTGAATGGCATTCGCTTAATCAACCAGAAAACTAATTTTTAAATTGACACGATATTCCGTGATTTTATTTTCTTTAATGACAACCTTCTGTTCATTGATCCAAGCACCTTGTACATTTTTGACCGTTTCTGTGACTTTCTGAATGCCCGTTTGAATCGCATCTTCAAAGCTTTTATTGCTGCTTGAATTGACTTCTACCACTTTTGCAATTGCCATAATAAAACTCTCAGCATGAAAATGAATGGAATTCCATCTTAGTCCATTCTCAGAAGATTGCAGCAGCCCGTAAACAAGCGATAGCAAAAACTTACATGGATTGAACAAAGCTCGAAATTCAATCTTAAATTGGCAGATCAAAAACACATCGCCGCTTGTTTTGGCACTCGATCAAGTCCAGATTCTCATCGCCAAAACAAAGCATAAAGTCCTGTAAAATCATAAAAATCAAACTAGAGTAAATACACTAATTTATTGTTTTATAGAGTAATTTATCTAAAATTTACTGCCTGAATTTGCCGAATCTATCATTTTATATTAAGTCTTATTTGCTATTATTTCACCCGAATTAAGTTTAAATATTCTCCTCTGTTCAAGTCATTGAACACTCTGATATTAAAGGTCATCCTATGAATGCTCTTAAATTTGCTTTCGCTGCAACCGTTATGGCTTTTTCTGTTCAAGCGTCTGCACAAATGGCGCAAGTGGTTCATCTGCCAGACTTTCCAGCGACTAAAGTACCTGCTGAAACAGTAAATACAGATGCTGCGACTGTAGCAACTGAAAAAACGGCTTAATGCAAAACTGTTTTGCATTAAAACAGGCTGATTGATTCAGCCTGCTTTTTTTATCATATTGAACACATTCTGTGTAAAAGATGCACAACTCTCAAAAATATCGACTATTTCCTACTCTCATTTTTTCTATTGATTTTTATCACTTTTAATTAAAAAATTTGTTTATAAAACACTCAAAATAGATCACTATTTTATGTGATCTCTGCTTATAATTGCAGCAATATAAATAGATTAATGATAAGAAAATTTTTTATGCATGAACTTCAGGCATTGGTACAGGGCAAAATTCCGCCTCAGTCAGTTTCTATTGATTATTTAATTGAAATGGCAGAAAGCTATACAGACTCGAATTCTGCTGAATACAGACTGGTCGAGCTGGCGGTTAACATTGTACTGGCACAAACCCTGGATAAAGCACTGAAACATCTCTAGAGATCAAAAAATGAATGCTTTAGAAAAAGCACACTTAATTAAAGAACTACATGGACTGGCGCAGCAACTGGAGCATAAAGTCCTGCCTTTCTATGAAATTGCCCGTTCTAAAAAAAGGATACGCGATATTTTTAATCTGTGTGATGAGCCTATTTTCAAGACCCAGATTTCAGCATTTAAGGCCCGCACTCAACCTGAACTTGTTGCTTACCAATTTTCTGCTAATACGTCTTATCATCTAAGCTTTCGTGGCTATTTCACCGAAATCTTAGCACTGGAACAAGCACTGTCTGCCCATCCGGATTCTGGCTGGGCAGTTTTGCATCATCCTGAACGTGGCTGGCAAATCTGGCTGATGCCCGCTCCCCAAGCTCCTGCCCTGCACAGCCAATGGGCTGAATTGCAACACTGCTATATCTGGCTGTTGCAACAACAGCAGCAATTTTCTTGTCTGCAACAGGATCCCCCCTTGATCGTTCCTGCCTTATCCTTAAACGAAGCTGAAACCAGCTGCAATTCTGTGGAAACAACCAAATATCATCGGGGACGGCCGCGCGCAAGAATCCATGCATTAGAACTACGCCGCCCAGATGAGTCAACCAATCAGATACTGACTGAACCCAAGGAACTAAATCCTCAACTAAAAGCTGAAATGACAATAACGAAAATTCCGCAAGAACAGATCACAGCCTCCGAATTGATTCAATTCCCTGTACAGATTCAACTAGGCGAACTAAACACCCATGTACACCCTTTAGGCTTAGAAGAAACCAATATCCAGCGACTCTGTGCTTTAGAACTGACTGAGAATATCGAGCATCCTGCCTATCTGGATATCACCTTGTATTATGCGGCAGAAGATAACTGGCAGGCACGTCAGGTTTATTTGGTTGAACAACTGAATCTGCAAGGTCAGTTTGTTAAATATCTGATGCTCTTAGGGGTACCGAGTCAGTTACAGGCACATTATTGTATTCAACATTGGCTGACCCATCATCAACGCCAGGCTGCTGCGATTAAATCACTGGCATGGTCTGTTATAAGCACCAGTTTCATGCAACTCGAGCTTTTTTCAACGGCTTACTTGCAGCAGGCTGAAACAGTCTGGACACAGCCAGATTACCATCCATTTATACCCGCACAGTCCATTCAAAAGCAGAAATTTATCTCGTTTAAAGAAGCTGCTGCGGATTTTTCTACCCCAGTGCTTTTGCTACAGGAACATCAAAAAATCCGAGTGATTCATGGTGAAAAACGCATCTCTCTCGCAGAGGATGAGCTGGCCTATCCATACATCTTGCTGCAACGCGACAAACAGCTAAATTGGCAGAATATTCACAATATTATTTTAACAATGCCACAACCCATTCGGGTATTAGAGCTTTATCGGGAAATTCAGGCTCAAATGATTGAATAATTGCTGTTATTTTGTAGCTTTAACTTGCTTTTTAAGGCCGTTTTTTAGAAAACTACAGCTGAATATAAGAATACAAGAGCAACAAATATCTCATGCAAATAAACAGGATTACTCAAATTTTACTGCTCTCTCTGGGCTTAGGAATGAGTGGTAGCATGTCTTGGGCCAATTCAGTCACAACTGCTCCTGCCAGTCCAACGAATATAGAGCCAAGCCGATCAGGCTTGCTGGATCAGATTCCACGTTTGATCGATGCAACACCCACGGTTCTGCCGGAGCAATCAAATGTCGCCATTGTTCCATCCACGCTAGAGACAGAAAATTATTCATGGGCAGATCAAAAGCAGAAAGGCATCCGCGAATGGGCCGATCGTACTGCGCATAAAATTGATAACTGGTTTGGTGAAAGCGATCCGGATCAGCCAGCTGCAGCTACATTACGGATCATTCTAGATAATCGCTGGGATGAATATGAAGGCTATGAGATTAAGCCTCGAATCCGCGGCAAGATCAAGCTTCCGACCTTGGAACAAAAGCTGAGTGTGGTGTTTGGTGATGACAGTCTGGACAATGAATTAGACAGCAATGTCGCGATTACCAATGAAAATCCTGCCACTTCCGGAAATAAGCGTCTGGATACTAAACGTGCCCGTGAAGATAACAGCTCTTTTGCCTTACGTTGGTCAGAATGGTCAGATCGCATTCCTTTCGAAACCGATCTGGATTTGGGCCTACGTTCTGGCGATGATATTTACCTGCGTGTCAAAGCCAGTAAGGATTGGACACTAGAAAATGACTACTCTTTTCATGCCGAACAGATTTATCGCTATGGCGTTCAGAGTGAAAACTATTTACGGACCAATCTGGAGTTGATCCATGCTCGTCCCAATCAGGCCTTTTTCTCCAATCAACTCAGTCTGACTTATGCAGATGATCAAGACGACGATCTGACTTGGGACAACTACACTTTTAGACAACACCAGTTTTTTCAGGACAACCGTTTTAGTTATGGCATTTATACTGGAGGTTATCTGAATGACAAGGATCTGCGTCTCAACCGCTGGGGTCCATATGTGTCGTGGAGACAACCTTTTTTACGTGAATGGTTTTTTGTCCAGACCGACCTGAACTACCTGAATGATCATCGCGAGGATCGTGACCACTATGTCGGGGCTTTGGTACGTTTAGAAGCATTGTTTTAAACTGAATGATGGTGGAAAATATAAAAGCCCATCATTCATGGGCTTTTTTCAATATTACTGAGGCAATCAGCGCGGTAAGTATTAGCTGGTTTTATTCAAGATAATACGATCACTGCGTAGCACTCGTTTTTGCTGTAATGAAGGTTGCTCCATCACTGGCATATTGAAGCGAATACGATCGCTATGTTGCACACGTTGTAGTTTTGCTGCCTCTACTTTCGCAACTTTATAAAAACTGATTCGATCTGTGCGTACCATTTTTTCTGCAGCAGGTGCCGCTAGACTAACTTGGCTCATCGACATCAGGATTACAGCGCCCATACTGATCATCAGCTTAAATTTCATAACATTCTCTCTCTTTGCTTTATAATCGTAATTATAAATTAAAAATTAATTAATAATCCAAAATATAGATTTATGATTCGAAGGTATTTTTTTATCCTGTCTATCGTTTTTCCAGATCATTTCTAGAATTGAAAAATGAAGCAGACATAAAAAATCCCTCCTAAGAGGGATTTTCTCATTCAATACATCAGCACTTAAGCAAGCAGCAAACTATTAATTCGCTTGACATATTCAGCAGGATTTTCTGGTAATCCACCTTCTGCAATCACCGCTTGGTCGAAGATCACATTGGCCAGATCATCAAACTGCGCCGAGCCATCCAGTTTTTTCACCAACGGATGTTCTGGGTTAATTTCCAGAATCGGCTTGATATCCGGCACAGGCTGACCTGCATCTTTCAGCATACGAATCAGTTGTGGAGACAACTCACCTTCTCCAGTTACCAGACAAGCCGGAGAATCGACCAGACGCGTCGTCACCCGCACTTCTTTGGTTTTGTCTTTTAATGAATCCGTCAGCTTATCCACCACCGGTTTAAACTGGGCTGCGGCTTCTTCAAGGGCTTTCTTCTCTTCGGCATCCTGAAGGTCACCTAAGTCAACTGCACCCTTAGACACGTTTTGCAAAGGCGTACCATCGAACTCATTCACGAAGTTCATCGCCCATTCATCCACGCGTTCAGTCATCAACAGAACTTCAATGCCTTTTTTCTTGAACAGTTCCAGTTGCGGTGAATTTTTCGCAGCATTCAGACTATCTGCAGTCACATAATAAATGGCTTTCTGGCCGTCTTTCATGCGTGCTTTATAGTCTGCCAATGATGTGCTGACTTCATCATTGGTCGACGTCGCATAACGCAGCAGTTTCAAGATACGTTCACGGTTGCTGAAATCTTCACCCAGACCTTCTTTCAATACTGAAGCAAATTCCTGATAGAAGGTCTTGAAGTTTGCCTGATCTTTTTCATCTTCAGATTTAGCCAGATTATCCAAAATGGTCAGGATACGGCGGGTATTGCCTTCACGGATGGTTTTTACATCACGGCTTTCTTGCAGTAATTCACGGCTCACGTTCAATGGCAGATCGGCACTGTCCACCACGCCTTGTACAAAGCGCAGGTAGTTTGGAATCAGGTTATCCGCATCATCCATAATGAACACGCGTTTCACATACAGCTTGATACCCGCTTTGGATTCACGGGTGAAAATATCATGTGGCGCTTTGCTTGGAATATATAATAACTGGGTATATTCAGTGCTGCCTTCAACTCGGTTATGCGCCCAAGCCAATGGCGCTGCGAAATCATGGCTTAAGTTCTTGTAGAACTCGACATACTGCTCTTCAGTGATTTCAGACTTGTTACGAGTCCATAATGCGCTGGCCGAGTTAATGGCTTCCCACTCATCAGTTTTGACATACTGGCCACCTTTAGATGTTTCACCTTCAGCCGCTTCTTCTTCCTGCCAGACTTCTTTTTGCATCTGGATTGGCAGGCTAATGTGGTCTGAATATTTATTGATAATCTGCTTCACTTTATAGCTTTGCAGATAATCCAGCGCATCGTCACGCAAGTGCAGAATAATATCGGTACCACGACTTTCTTTAGTGATCTGTTCAACTTCGAACTCACCGGTTCCGCCACTGATCCAGCGCACCCCTTCAGAGACATCTGTGCCAGCACGACGCGACTCTACCGTGATCTTGTCAGCCACAATAAAACCGGAATAGAAACCGACACCAAACTGGCCAATTAGCTGGGCATCAGCCTTTTGATCGCCGGTCAGTTTGGACATAAAGTCTTTGGTGCCTGATTTGGCAATAGTCCCTAAATTATCAATAGCTTCCTGTTCGCTTAAGCCGATCCCGTTATCTGAAATGGTAATGGTTTTATTGTCTGCATCCAGACTGACACGAACGCGCAGATCCGGATCATTTTCATAAAATTCGGGATGGTTAATCCCTTCAAAACGTAATTTGTCGCATGCATCTGAGGCATTCGAGATCAATTCGCGTAGGAAAATTTCAGGGTTTGAATAAAGCGAATGGGTCACGAGATGTAGTAACTGAGCCACTTCAGCCTGGAAACTATGTTTTTGTGCGCTAGACTCGCTCATTAATCACTCCTTTTATTTTAAATACAGGTCAATACTGTTGCCTATATGAATGGAGTGAGTTACTAAATTTTCAATAGCCAGTTGTATATTTTTTCTCAAGATATTTTATAAAGGATCTCTTGATCTAAAATGACTTGGATTTGTAAAGGCTTAGGTTTAAGGCTTAATAAGGCCCAAGCTTATAAATACGTTGAAATTGCAGGTCTATTTGCTGCTGACGCATATTATAGACCTGACTCAGACAGGACACAGATTCCTGACAGCGGTCACGGAACTGTAGCCATTTCACCTGATCACGCTGGATCACCGAACGGGTTCCCATAGGCACCATACGGCGTAAAATATGATAGCTGGTACTCATCTTGACATCGGCATCATTGAGCAGACGATGTTCACAAATCGCTTTCTCTGTCACGGTTTCAGCTTTCTGACAATCAAAACTTGCCGCATAGGTAGACCCTGCCAGCAGGCTGAAGAAGATCACAATACCTTGGCTTAAAAACTTCATGCTGATCTTCCTTATTATTCAATTATTAAGTCGTATTCAATTAATATTTACTTTATTCGTTTTAATATAGTTGAACATTGCCGATCTGCTCAATTTCAATAAGTTATAAATCGTTGTTATTTTGAAAAAAAGCCTCATTCAAGATGAGGCTTTTTTGTTGAGCAAGGCTAGAATTTAGAACTTGTAGCTATAACCGATCGTATAAACCCAAGGATCAATATTCAATTCGAATTTAGTATTATCAGCATCATCTAAAGTCACTTCAGGACTCAAATCTGCATAGCGCACGTCAGCAAATACTCCCCAGTTTTTGGCATCGGCTGGCTGATAATTAAAGCCGACTTGACCTGCCAAACCAAACTCTTCTTTCACGTCTTTAGCCAGACCTTCTTCATCCCAAGCAATAAAAGCTGTGCCACCTACGCCAATATATGGTGTAAAGCGTGTTGCATTTTTAAAGTTATATTTAGCGGTAATTGTGGGTGGCAGATGTTTGATCTTAGCCACCTTACCTACACCCTGAAGAGAAATGTCATGGTTAAACGGGGTAGCCAATAATAATTCTGCCGAGATATTGTCATTAAAGAAGTATTCAACCGATGGCGTAAAACCATATTCCTGATCGGCTTCTGCGACTAAACCTGGTGCAATTTCAGTGTCACTTGATGGTGCTAAAGAACTGGCACCGACTTTCACCTGCCATTGACCTGCCATCGCAGATGCAGAAAGACCCATTAATGCAATTAGAGCAGCTTGCTTTAACATTTTAAAATACCCCACAGGAAGAATAATTATTAAGAAAATAAATCTTAATTAATAATAAACACGAGAGAAAATAATATGCAATAAGGATTATAAAACTAATTTTCAATTATTATTTAAATAACTGATTTGAAAAGTTATTTATTTTAAATTGACTGGATTAGTTGGTTTTAAATACCAAGCATATTAATCAGATAAATATGAATTTATTCAGACTAAAATAATCAGGTTTATATTAATTTTTATTTAAACATATATTTTAAATACATCTTATTATTTATTTTAAATCCAGATAAATCTGCTCCAATAGATATCAGAGCAGATTGAAATTGACTTACAGAACCATGGCTGCAATCCAGCCAAAAATCATCAACGGAATATTGAAGTGAATGAAGGTTGGAATCACACTGTCCTTCATATGGTCATGCTGACCATCCATATTTAAACCCGAAGTTGGGCCCAAAGTTGAATCCGAAGCTGGAGAACCGGCATCTCCCAAAGCTGCTGCAGTCCCGATAATCGCAATGGTCGCAGCCGGGCTAAAACCGAACTGGATACAGAGCGGTACATAGATAATTGCCAGAATTGGAATGGTCGAGAAAGAAGAACCAATGCCCAATGTGATCAGCAAACCAATCAACAGCATCAGGAAGGCAGCCAAAGCCTGACTATCACCAATCCAGTTCACTGATGCTTCAACCAAGGTTGGTACCTGATTAGTCGCTTCAATCACAGCGGCAAAGCCTTGTGCTGCAATCATGATAAAGCCAACCAGCGCCATCATGCGCATACCGGTAATGATCACATCATCCGCTTCTTTCCATTTAAAGATCCCCGCACAACTCAGGATCGCGACACCGACCAGACCGGCCAGAATCATCGAGTCTGAATAAAGCTGTACCGCCAATGTGGCAATCACTGCAAGGCCGGCCATCCCGATGGTAAATTTGGCAATCTGCGGTTTAACCTGCTCAGCCACACCTAATTCAGCGGAAATACTTTGCTGTTCCTGGACATGAATATCTTGATATTGACGTGGTTTGCGATAGCTAATAAAGATCGCCATCAATAAGCCCACAAACATACCGAATACTGGAATTGCCATCGCAGATGGAATCTGGTCATAGCTAATTTCAAATCCGTATGGCTTACCAAAAGTATTGATGTTATGACCCAGAATGTCATTCAGGAAGATGGCACCAAAACCGACCGGAATCAGCATATAGGTGCCCACCAGACCAAAGGTCAGTAAACAGGCCACCAAACGGCGATCCAGCTGTAAATGGTTAAATACAATCAATAGCGGCGGAATCAGTACCGGAATGAAGGCAATATGCACAGGAATGACGTTCTGCGAGAACACGGCAGCAATGGCAACCGTGAAGAAGATCAGATATTTCACCCGGTTTTGCGCTTTAAAATCTGCCTCACCTTTCAAGGTGCTAATCATTTTATAAGCCAGTAAATCCGGTAACCCCGAACGCGCCAGAGCCAAAGCAAATGCACCTAAAATACCGTAAGCTAAGGCAATTTTGGCACCCCCACCCAAGCCATTGTTAAACGCGTCCAAGGTTCCCTGCAGGCCCAGACCTGCCAATAAACCACCTGTAACAGCACCAATGACCAGGGCAAAAACCACAGGTACACGTGCCAACGAGAGTCCGAACATGACTCCAATAGCAGCAAGAATTGCGAACATAATGAATCGGAATAGAGAGAAAGCGGCTATTTTATCAGAAAATGCGGATAAAAATTCCGCCACTTTTTTCTGGCCGGGTCATGTTTAGTTGAGTGGCCTATCAAGTGATGACAACAGATTTACGCTGAATAAACTCATCAATCAATTGAGCCACTTGCTCCGGCTGACTTAGAATCGCCCAGTGATTGGCAGCCAGTTCTACTTTGGAGAAGTCATCCGCCCATTTGGACATCTCATCGACCAGATCTGGCCCGACAAACTGGTCATATTTCAGCACAATTGCCTGTACCGGACAGATGGCAAAACGCTGCCGTGGTTGAGTTAAGCGTGGCAAAAAATTGGCCCGGTACAGGTTCACACCATATTTGCCATCTTTGACAATATGCGTGTTGAGTGGCAGATTATCGTGTCTTTCCAGTTGCTGCACGATCTTGCTCCAACGCTGCGGATTAAAAAAATTCCAGGCCAATGGCGCCACCAAGGGCAACTGAAACACCGCAATATACCAGGACTTGCTCATTTGCTTTAAGAATTTTGCCTTGTTTTGCTGGAACTGTTCACGCATCCAGAAAGCGGCATGATCCAGACATGGCCCAGACAAGGTGCTATAAGACAGAATTCGTCCTTTAAAGCGTGGACCGGTGACGGATTCCCAGGACTGAATTGAACCCCAGTCATGCGCGGCCAGATGAAAAGCACGATTCGGCAATATTTCGTTCACCACCTCTTCCAGATCCTGACTTAAACGGGCCAAGCGGTAATCGGAGATTTTTTTGGGAATACTGGACTCACCTGCGCCACGGACATCATAAGTCACAACAAAGTAATCCTGACTCAAATGAGCAATGGCTGGCTCCCAAACTGCCTGATGATCGGGATAGCCGTGAACCAGCACCAATGCCGGTTGTTCGGATTGTCCATAAGTTTTGACACAAAGACGCTGCTGATCCGTGGTATCGACCCATTGCATGTGCATTTCCATCTTTTGATCCTGTTTTTGTTATTGACCACTTAGTTTATAAATCGGCATGATTGATCAATGCCAGCGCATTTTTGTTGCTCTAGTATGCATAATCACAGCCGCAAAAAGAATGTCAGTATGAGCCTATTCCAGAAAATTCAAAAACTGCCTCTGGTTTCAAAATTTATTCTGAACCGCTATGCCCCTTATCGTGGTGCAGGCATTGAAATTGATAAGATTGATTTTAATAATTATCACGTTCGGGTCAAAATGCCGCTGACCCGTAAGAACCAGAATATTGTCGGTGTGCATTTTGGTGGCAGCCTGTATTCAATGGTCGATCCCTTTTATATGTTATTGCTGATGCATCATTTGGGGCCGAAATACCTGGTCTGGGATAAAGGCGCCAGCATTCAGTTTTTGGCACCGGGTCGCGGTACAGTGGTGGCGGATATTCGGATTTCTGCTGAAGAAATTACCACGATTATCAATCTGGCGGCCGATAATGCGCCAGTGTATCGACATTATCAGCTGAATATTTATGATGAAGCCGGGGTCAGAATTGCTGAGGTAGAGAAAACGGTCTATATCCGGCGGAAACAGAGCAAAGGGAAAATTAACGCTTCTAAATAAGATAAAAGCGCCACATTGGCGCTTTTAAATCTAGATGAATCTGAAGTAACTTTCGACTTAACGACGACGGTTATCCTGTTCAATCGCAGCACCGGCACCACCACCGATTGCGCCACCGATTGCGGCACCCGCATTACCACCGAAGATGCTTTTACCGACTGCGGAACCAACAGCACCACCTACACCACTATAGGTCGCATTACGGTTTGAACCGCCTTGGGATTTACTACCCACTGCAGCACCGGCACCACCACCTACAGCTGCACCAACGCCACCGCCGACTTTATTACCAACACCACCACCGACTGCACCACCAAGGGCCGCAGCACCGATCCGTTGCTCATTGGCAGACATACTTTCACAACCCGCCAACATAAAGGTGGAAAGAGTGGCAACTGCCATAACACCCATTAATTTTTTCATGACCTTGACCTTCCTGTCTCGCTTTAATTAAGCTTATCTTCATTTTATGAAACTAAAATCTGTAGCGTGTTACTTCTCTCGGTATTCCTGCTGAGTTTTGTAAATATCAATGGATTATTCTTCTGTTCAAGCTGTCTTATTTATAAATTTCAGACAAAAAAAGACGCCCGAAGGCGTCTCTTTTCTCAGCTTTAACTCGAATTAGAATTCTTCGTTAAATGCCTGGCTTAGAGCTTGGTCTACATCAGAGAAATCATTGTGCAGTTCAAATTCTGCAGCTTCTGCTTCTTGACGACGACGCTCCAGGTGGTAAGCCAAACCTGTACCCGCTGGGATCAGGCGACCTACAACCACGTTCTCTTTCAAGCCGCGTAAGTCATCTTCTTTACCTGTTACAGCCGCTTCAGTTAACACACGCGTGGTTTCCTGGAACGATGCAGCAGAGATGAACGAGTCAGTAGAAAGCGATGCTTTCGTAATACCCATCAATTGACGTTCAAACTTCGCAGGGAACTTGTTTTGTGCAAGAACTGCTTGGTTTTCTTGAACAACGCGGATGTAATCCACTTGTTCGCCTTTGATGAAGCTAGTATCGCCGCCATCAGTGATATCAACTTTACGCAGCATTTGACGTACGATCACTTCAATATGCTTGTCGTTGATTTTTACACCTTGCAGACGGTATACATCCTGAACTTCGTTCACGATGTAGTTTGTAAGCGCAACTTCGCCTTTCAAACGCAAGATATCGTGCGGGTTCTGTGGACCATCAGAAATAGTTTCACCACGGTTCACATGTTCGCCTTCGAACACGTTAATCGTACGCCATTTCGGAATCAACTCTTCATAAATCTCAGAGCCATCATCCGGCGTAATCACCAGACGGTTCTTACCTTTGGTCTCTTTACCAAAGCTTACAACACCCGACACTTCTGCAAGGATTGCGTGCTCTTTCGGCTTACGTGCTTCGAACAAGTCAGCTACACGCGGCAGACCACCGGTAATATCACGGGTACGTGAAGTTTCTTGTGGTACACGACCGATGACATCACCGACACCAATCGTTTCGCCATCACGAACAGAAAGAATCGTGTTCTGTGGCAGGAAGTAGAACTGTTCGCCACCATCAACGGTATCTAACACAACAGCAGGACGCAAATCTTTACCTGACGCAGGACGTGAAGTCACTGGCAAGATTTCGATGGTTGACATACCTGTTGCATCATCAGTTTTAGAAGTAACCGTCACGCCATCAGCAATCTGGCTGAAACGTACTTTACCAGCAACTTCTGTTACCAATGGATGTGTATGCGGATCCCAAGTCGCCACAATACCGCCTGCTTCTACAGCTTCGCCATCTTTTAGCAAGATAGAAGCACCGTAAGGCAATTTATAACGCTCGCGCTCACGACCTAAGTCATCCGCAATACCGATTTCACCTGAACGTGAAGTCGATACCAAGTGACCTTTGGCATGTTGTACTGTTTTCACGTTATGGAAACGTACTGTACCTTGGTTACGAACTTGTACACTGTTTGCAGCAGAAGTTCGGCTCGCAGCACCACCGACGTGGAAGGTACGCATCGTTAACTGTGTACCTGGCTCACCAATCGATTGAGCTGCCATTACACCAACAGACTCACCCGGGTTCACCTGATGACCACGTGCTAGGTCACGACCGTAACATTTCGCACATACACCGAAGGTAGACGCACAGTTTACGACTGAACGTACTTTAATTTCGTCGACACCTTGGCTTTCGATGAACGTCGCCAATTTCTCGTCAATTAAAGTATTACGTGGAAGCAGAACTTCGTCTGTACCTACACGTTTCACATCTTCAGCAACCACACGACCCAATACTCGTGCACCCAGGTTCTCGATGACATCGCCACCTTGAATGAACGGAGTCATTACCAGACCGTCATACGTACCACAATCCGGCTCGGTAATAACCAAGTCCTGCGCAACGTCTACTAGACGACGCGTCAAGTAACCCGAGTTCGCAGTTTTCAGTGCTGTATCGGCCAAACCTTTACGCGCACCGTGTGTCGAGATGAAGTACTGAAGTACGGTCAAACCTTCACGGAAGTTCGCTTTAATTGGGGTTTCAATGATCGAGCCATCCGGCTTCGCCATCAAACCACGCATACCCGCCAACTGACGAATCTGAGCTGCCGAACCACGGGCACCTGAGTCAGACATCATGTAGATCGAGTTGAATGATTTTTGCTTCTCGTCTTCACCCTGTTTGTTCTTCACAGTAGTAAAAGACAAGTTGTCCATCATCGCTTTAGCAACCTGGTCATTGGTACGTGCCCAAATATCGACCACTTTGTTATAACGTTCGCCGGCAGTTACGAAGCCTTGTTCGAACTGTTGTTCGATTTCACGAACTTCAGCTTCCGCTTTACCAATAATTGCTTGTTTTTGCGGTGGAATAACCATGTCTTCCATACCGACAGATACACCTGAACGCGTCGCTTGACGGAAGCCCAAGTACATCAATTGGTCAGCGAAGATAACAGTATCTTTCAGACCCAATTTACGGTAGCAAGAGTTAATTAACTTCGAGATATTTTTCTTAGTCATCTCAACGTTAATTTGCTGGAAATCCATACCTTCAGGCACAACTTCCCAAAGCAGGCAACGACCAGGCGTCGTATCTACAATAATGGTTTGCTGTTCACGGTTACCATCTTCATCGATCACAGTCTGGTGTACACGTGCTTTAACTCGAGCGTGTAGATCAACCTGACCTGTTGCCAGTGCACGGTTTACTTCGTGAGTATCCGCGAACACCATGCCTTCACCTTTGGCATTGATTGCATCACGCGTGATGTAATACAAGCCCAAGACCACGTCCTGAGACGGTACGATGATTGGCTCACCATTCGCTGGAGACAAGATGTTATTCGTCGACATCATTAACGCACGAGCTTCAAGCTGAGCTTCAAGTGTTAATGGTACGTGTACCGCCATTTGGTCACCATCGAAGTCGGCGTTAAACGCAGCACATACGAGTGGGTGTAGACGGATCGCTTTACCTTCGATCAGGATCGGTTCAAATGCTTGAAGACCCAAACGGTGAAGAGTTGGCGCACGGTTCAACATCACTGGATGTTGACGAATCACGTGAGCAAGAACGTCCCAAACTTCTGGGGTTTCGCGCTCAACCATTTTCTTCGCAGCTTTAATGGTAGTTGCTTGACCAGAAGCTTGTAGTTTCGCGAAAATGAATGGTTTGAACAGTTCAAGTGCCATTTTCTTCGGAAGACCACATTGGTGCAAACGCAGGTTTGGACCAACAGTAATTACCGAACGGCCCGAATAGTCAACACGCTTACCAAGTAAGTTTTGACGGAAACGACCTTGCTTACCTTTGATCATGTCTGCCAAAGATTTAAGCGGACGCTTGTTCGAACCGGTAATTGCACGACCACGACGACCGTTATCTAGCAATGCATCTACAGACTCTTGCAACATACGTTTTTCGTTACGTACGATGATGTCTGGCGCTGCAAGGTCAAGAAGACGCTTCAAACGGTTGTTACGGTTGATCACACGACGGTAAAGATCATTCAGGTCAGAAGTCGCGAAACGACCACCTTCAAGTGGTACAAGCGGACGAAGATCTGGTGGAAGAACTGGAAGTACAGTTAACACCATCCATTCTGGCTTGTTGTTCGAATCGTTGAATGCTTCCATCAACTTCAAACGCTTAGACGCTTTTTTCAGCTTGGTTTCTGAAGTTGTAACAGGAATTTCTTCACGAAGACGCGCAATTTCAGCTTCAAGATCGATGTCTTTCAACAAGTCTTGAACTGCTTCAGCACCCATTTTCGCTGTGAATTCATCACCGTGTTCTTCTAATGCATTGAAGTATTCTTCATCATTTAGAAGTTGGTATTTCTCAAATGGAGTCATACCCGGATCGGTCACTACATAAGATTCGAAATACAATACACGTTCAATATCACGTAGCGTCATGTCTAATAATAGACCGATACGGCTCGGTAATGATTTTAAGAACCAGATGTGGGCAACTGGAGACGCCAGCTCGATGTGACCCATACGTTCACGACGGACTTTCGCAGTTGTTACTTCAACGCCACATTTTTCACAAATGACGCCTTTGTATTTCATACGCTTGTATTTACCACACAAGCATTCGTAATCTTTCACTGGACCAAAGATTTTGGCACAGAACAAACCATCACGTTCAGGCTTGAACGTACGATAGTTAATGGTTTCTGGCTTTTTAACTTCACCGTGAGACCATGACTTAATCATTTCTGGTGACGCAAGACCAATACGGATGCGGTCAAACTCTACAGGAGCATGACCGTCTGAATCCGTCTTTTTGCGCATGATATCGAGCAAGTCTTTCAATTTTTTTCTCCGTGTGTTGTGGAGATTTTCACTCAACAACTGGGTCACAAATATTGTTTTTTAACTGAATTGGGAATCCCAAGAATCCCCCTCAATCCCCCTTTATTAAGGGGGAAGCCCCTCTTTATCAAAGAGGGGTTTGGGGAGATTTAATGGAGATTCTTAGTCACCATTTTTCAGTTCAATGTTGATACCTAAAGAACGGATCTCTTTGGTCAATACGTTGAACGATTCAGGCATGCCCGGGTCCATATAATGGTTGCCATCTACAATGTTCTTATAGATACGGGTACGGCCTTCAACGTCATCCGATTTCACAGTCAGCATTTCTTGTAGCGTATATGCTGCACCGTAAGCTTCTAGTGCCCAGACTTCCATCTCACCGAAACGCTGACCACCGAATTGTGCTTTACCACCAAGCGGCTGTTGCGTAACTAGAGAGTAAGAACCAGTTGAACGCGCATGCATCTTGTCATCAACCAAGTGGTTCAGTTTCAGCATGTACATATAACCAACAGTTACCGGACGGTCGAAACGCTCACCAGTACGACCATCATATAATACGGTCTGACCAGTACTAGACAGGCCTGCAAGTTGTAACAACTCTTTGATCTGACCTTCTTCAGCACCATCGAATACAGGAGTAGCCAAAGGTACACCAGCACGCAAGTTGCCAGAAAGTTTCAAGATTTCTTCATCAGTCAAGCTATCAAGATCTTCTTGTTCGCCACCAACTTTGTTGTAAATCTTGTCCAGGAAATCACGAAGCTCAAGTACAGTACGTTGCTCTTTCATCATCTTGTCGATTTGATCGCCAAGACCTTTCGCCGCCATACCCAAGTGAGTTTCAAGAATCTGACCCACGTTCATACGCGATGGTACGCCAAGCGGGTTCAATACGATATCAACAGGTACACCGTTGGCATCATGTGGCATGTCTTCTACCGGCAAGATGTTTGATACAACACCTTTGTTACCGTGACGACCCGCCATCTTATCACCCGGTTGGATGCGACGTTTTACAGCAAGATAAACTTTAACTACTTTCAATACGCCAGTCGTCAGTTCATCGCCTGTAGAAAGTTTGCGTTTTTTCTCAGCAAATTTCTCGTCAATTTCGAAGCTCTTCTCTTTCAAGAACACTTGAATTTGAGTTAAACGTTCAGCAATTGCTTCATCAACTGGTTGAATTTCAAGAAGATCAACAAGCTCTAAACCAGACAACACGTCTTCAGACAGTTTGTCGCCACGTTTAGTTGTACCGCCACCATTCGACTCTTGGCCATTCAGTAGACGGATTACACGTTCACGTGCAGCTTCTTCGAAGATTTTGAATTCTTCTTTCAAGTCTTTACGGTATGCATCCAATTGCGCTTTTTCAATTGCTTGAGCACGTTCGTCTTTTTCAAGACCGTCACGTGTAAACACTTGAACGTCAATGACTGTACCTTTAGTACCTGATGGAACGCGTAAAGATGAATCTTTTACGTCAGCCGCCTTTTCACCGAAGATTGCACGTAGCAATTTTTCTTCTGGAGTAAGCTGTGTTTCACCTTTAGGGGTTACTTTACCAACCAGGATATCGCCAGCAGTTACTTCTGCACCGATGTAAACGATACCTGACTCGTCCAGTTTAGATAGAGCAGCTTCACCCACGTTCGGGATATCGGCAGTGATTTCTTCCGCACCCAGTTTGGTATCACGTGCGACACATGACAATTCCTGGATATGAATCGAGGTTAAACGGTCTTCTTGAAGTACACGCTCAGAAAGTAAGATCGAGTCTTCGTAGTTGTAACCGTTCCAGGTCATGAACGCAACGCGCATGTTTTGACCCAGTGCTAGCTCACCGCCATCAGTCGATGGACCATCAGCCAGTACATCACCACGACCTACTTTATCACCTAGGTTCACAAGAACTTTCTGGTTGATACAAGTGTTCTGGTTCGAACGGGTGTACTTGATCAGGTTGTAGATATCTACACCTGCTTCACCTGCGATCATTTCGTCTTCATTCACACGAATAACCACACGAGACGCATCAACAAACTCGATACGACCACCACGCTGAGCGATCACACATACACCTGAGTCATGTGCTACGTTCGCTTCCATACCGGTACCAACAAGCGGCTTGTCAGCGATCAACGTCGGAACTGCCTGACGTTGCATGTTCGAACCCATTAATGCACGGTTGGCATCATCGTGTTCTAGGAATGGAATCAGTGACGCTGCTACAGATACAACCTGCTGAGCAGATACATCCATATGCGTTACTTTTTCAGGAGGAATACGTACGAAGTCACCCTGATGACGAACAGATACAAACTCTTCTGTTAAATTACCATCTTTATCCATTGCAGAATCGGCCTGTGCAATGACAGTGCCTACTTCTTCAATCGCAGAAAGGTATTCAACTTCATCTGTTACACGACCATCAACAACTTTACGGTATGGGGTTTCCAGGAAACCAAAGTTGTTACATTTCGCATAAACAGAAAGCGAGTTGATCAAACCAATGTTTGGACCTTCCGGTGTTTCAATTGGACATACACGACCGTAGTGAGTTTGATGTACGTCACGTACTTCAAAGCCTGCACGTTCACGCGTCAAACCGCCGGGACCAAGCGCAGAAACACGACGTTTGTGCGTAATCTCAGATAACGGGTTGTTTTGGTCCATAAACTGAGACAACTGGCTTGAACCAAAGAATTCTTTAATTGCAGCAGCAACAGGTTTCGCATTGATCAAATCTTGCGGAGACAGGTTGTCAGTTTCAGCTTGGCTTAAACGTTCTTTAACAGCACGTTCTACACGAACCAGACCTACACGGAATTGGTTTTCTGTCATTTCACCAACAGAACGAACACGACGGTTACCCAGGTGATCGATATCGTCGACTTCACCTTTACCGTTACGGATTTCAACTAATGTTTTTAATACATCAGTGATATCTTCGTTCGAGAGAATGCCTTCAACTTCACGTGACTTCTGATCTGTACCGACTTCGTAAGGACGACCCAAACGACGGTTGAACTTCATACGACCCACTGGAGACAAGTCATAACGTTCAGAAGAGAAGAACAAGTTGTTGAATAAGTTTTCAGCAGCTTCTTTTGTTGGTGGCTCGCCTGGGCGCATCACTTTGTAGATTTCTACCAATGCTTCTTCACGATTGCTCGTTGTATCTGCACGTAGAGAATCTGCAACGAATGAACCGCGGTCGATATCATTGGTGAACAGAATATTGAACTGCTTCACGCCGCCTTCTGCAATTTTCACCATGATTTCATGGCTTAATACAGTATTGGCTGCAATCACATCACCATCTTTTAATGGGATGTCTTCAGCAGTGATACGCTCATACAGGTACTCATCTGGCACTGCAAGTTTTTCAAGACCTGAAGCTTCCATTTGACGTACATGACGCGCATTGATACGTTTACCTTGCTCAACAATTGCCTTGCCATCCTTGTCCAGAATGTCAAATTGTGCCATTTCGCCACGCAGACGTTCAGGCACCAGGTCAATCTGGTAGCTACCCATGTCAAGATACACAGGTACTTTCTCGTAGAACATGTCGAGAATGTTTTCGTTGCTATAACCCAAGGCACGGAGTACCACAGTCGCAAGCAATTTACGACGACGGTCAATACGTACATAGACGAGGTCTTTGGCATCGAATTCAAAGTCTAACCATGAACCACGGTAAGGAATGATACGTGCTGAATAAAGGACTTTACCACTTGAGTGAGTCTTGCCTTTATCGTGGTCAAAGAATACGCCTGGTGAACGGTGTAATTGTGACACGATCACACGCTCGGTACCGTTAATTACAAAGGTACCGTTATCCGTCATCAATGGCATTTCGCCCATATAGACTTCTTGTTCACGTACGTCTTTAATTGACTTCGTTTCACGATCTTTCAGGATCAAACGAATTTTTACACGCATTGGTGCTGCATAAGTTGAGCCACGAAGGATACATTCGCGTACATCAAACTCAGGCTTACCAAGACTATACTCAACAAATTCTAAAGCAGCATTGCCAGAATAACTTTCAATAGGAAAAACTGAACGAAATGCGGCTTGGAGACCGATATCTTCGCGGTTTTTTGGTGATTTGCCATCTTGTAAGAATGTTCTGTACGAGTCGACTTGAATCGCGAGCAAGTACGGAGCATCCATGACGCTAGGCAATTTACCAAAATTCTTACGGATCCGTTTCTTTTCGGTATATGAGTATGCCATCTGGAGTCCTCGGAAAGTGTAAACCAAGCCCGCCTGCAGAACGGGCTCAGAAGGAATTACGCTGGCCGATATGGCCACCACTCTTTACAAATGCTGCAATTTTTAGTGGTATTAAAACGCTTATCAATATTTTTTAATGAAAAATATTGGTAAACGTTTGTTCATTATGTTTATTTTCAATTTGTATGATTTTTATATCATGCAAACAAAAATCGAGCCGATTATTGTAACGCAAAAAGGCTGATGACCCAAGAGCCATCAGCCAATTTTTGGAGCCGATTATAAAAAAACCGGCTCCCTTAAGAAATTACTTAAGAGTAACTGTAGCACCAGCTTCTTCAAGTTTCTTCTTAAGCTCTTCGCCTTCTTCTTTAGAAACGCCTTCTTTAAGAACTGCAGGAGCGCCTTCAACCATGTCTTTAGCTTCTTTCAAGCCAAGGCCAGTCGCTTCACGAACTGCTTTAATTACAGCAACTTTGTTCGCGCCGAAAGAAGTCAATTCAACATTGAATTCAGTTTGTTCTTCAGCAGCAGCAGCAGCTGGACCAGCAGCAACAGCTACAGCAGCAGCAGATACATTGAATTTCTCTTCGAAAGCAGAGATAAGTTCAACAAGTTCAAGAACAGTTTTTTCAGCAACTGCGTTTAGGATTTCTTCGTTTGTTAAAGCCATGAGATTAACTCCAAATGGGTATTGAATGATGTGTGTTTAAGTTTGAGCTTAAGCAGCTTCTGACTCGTTTTTCTCTTGAAGCGCTGTAAGTAAGCGGCCCAATTTCGAAATAGGAGCTTGAAGAACGTTTGCAAGCATAGTAAGCGCTTTCTCTTGGTTCGGAAGATTCGCGATTACGCTAACTTCTGCACCCTGATAAAGTTTGCCATCAAATGCAGCAGCCTTAAGTTCAAATGCTTTATTAGTTTTAGCGAATTCTTCGAACAAACGTGCAGCTGCACCCATGTCGTCTTCAGAATTCGAGAAAGCCAAGATTGTTGGGCCAACAAGGTTGTCGTTCAAGATATTGAATTGAGTATCTTGAAGAGCACGTTTAGCCAAAGTGTTACGAACGATACGTGTAGTAACACCAAGTTTACGCGCTTCAACACGTAGAGTAGTTAACTGCTCTACAGTCAAACCTTGGTAGTCAGCAACAACAGCAGCAAATGCAGTAGAAGCAACTTCAGCTACTTCAGCTACGATCTGTTTTTTGCCTTCGATAAGAAGAGCCATTGTAAAACCTCCTAACGGTGATTTATGTACTTACGCGAAGTACACTCCCAATTCGCAAGACCATCACTGGACTCACACGCGGAGGATGAACAAATCACACCACCGCGTCTACGCAGGCTGGGCTATTAAGAGAGAAGCATAAAACTTCCCTCGCCCGCGGTCTTTGACGCTGATAAATTTTCATTTATCAATTCAAAGTTTGCCTAAGTCTGCAAAATACGACAGAGCGTTTCTTGCGTAAGTTTTAAAGCAACGCTTTAAAACTTACTCAGGGCTTTAAAATTCTGTAATAAGTCGAGACTTATTTAGAAACGTTTGCTACATCAACGATCAAACCAGGACCCATAGTTGAGCTCAAAGTGATCTTTTGAATGTATACGCCTTTAGACGTAGCAGGTTTCAAACGCTTCAAGTCAGCAACAAGTGCTTCAACGTTTTGACGAACAGCAGCAGCTTCAAAACCTACTTGACCGATCGCAGCGTGGATAATACCAGCTTTGTCTACGCGGTAACGTGCTTGACCAGCTTTTGCATTTTTAACTGCAGTAGCAACGTCAGGAGTTACAGTACCCACTTTAGGGTTTGGCATTAAGCCACGTGGACCAAGGATCGTACCAAGTTTACCTACAACGCGCATTGCATCTGGAGCAGCAATTACTACGTCAAAGTCAAGGTTACCCGCTTGGATGCTTTCAGCAAGATCGTCGAAACCAACAACGTCTGCGCCTTCAGCTTTAGCAGCTTCAGCAGCAGCGCCTTGAGCGAATACAGCTACACGTACAGTTTTACCAGTACCTGCAGGAAGTGTAGTCGCGCCACGAACAACCTGGTCAGATTTACGAGGATCAACACCTAGGTTTACCGCGATATCTAGAGATTCTTTGAATTTAGGAGCTGGAAGGCTCTCTAAAACTGCAACAGCTTCTTCTAGCGTGTAAACTTTGTGTGCTTCTACAGCAGCTACAATCGCTTTTTGACGTTTAGTTAATTTAGCCATGTCTTAAAGCTCCACTTCCAAGCCCATAGAACGCGCAGAACCAGCAATGGTACGTACACGTGCGTCTAAATCAGCACCAGTCAAATCTGGTTCTTTAGTAGTCGCGATTTCTTCGATTTGAGCACGAGTCAACTTACCAACTTTAGTTTTGTTAGGTACAGCTGAACCCTTCTGGATACCAGCAGCTTTCTTAAGAAGAACAGCAGCAGGTGGAGTTTTCATGATAAATGTGAACGACTTGTCGTTGTACACAGTGATCACGACTGGAATTGGCAGACCAGCTTCAACTTTTTGTGTAGCAGCATTGAATTCTTTACAGAATGCCATGATGTTCACACCACGTTGACCTAGTGCAGGACCAATCGGTGGAGATGGATTCGCTTTACCAGCTGGAACTTGCAGCTTGATATAGCCGTCAATCTTCTTAGCCATTTCAAATTACCTCTGGGTGCAAACGCCGGTGAAGGCTCCCCAATGATTTCAAGTAACGATACCGTTACAACAACAATGCCTGACTTATAAATAAGTCAGGCGTTTTCAACCCATACAAATTAGACTGATTTTTCGACTTGACGAAATTCCAATTCAACTTGAGTTGGTCGGTTAAATACATTAATGGTCAGCGTTAAACGTGACTTTTCGTACTGAACTTCTTCCACCACACCTTTAAAGTCGGTGAATGGACCGTCAACCACGAGTAATTCTTCGCCTGGTTCAAACATCGTCTTAGGACGAGGTGCTTCGCCAGTATTGCGTACACGCGCAAGAATCGCATCTGCTTCTTTTTGCGTAATCGGTGCCGGTTTTTCAGCCGTACCACCAATAAAACCTAAAACTTTTGGACATTCTTTAACAATGTGCCAAGTATCATCGTTCATTTCCATTTCGACTAGGACATAGCCAGGAAAGAACTTACGCTCTGATTTACGCTTCTTGCCATCCTTCATTTCTACCACTTCTTCGGTAGGAACAAGGACTTCACCAAAGCTATCGGCAACAGCGCTACGCTGGATTCGATCATTAAGCGAACGCATCACTTGTTTTTCATAACCTGAATAGGCATGAATAATGTACCAACGTTTCATAGCTCTCTTACCCGATAATAAACTTCATTAACCAGCCTAAAATATAGTCAAAACACCACAATAAGATGGATGCAATTACGACTACAACAAGAACTTGCCAAGATGTGGACATCGTCTCTTGCTTGGTAGGCCAGGTCACTCGACGCAACTCAATTCGTGCATCTTTCAGCAGACGAATAAAGCCTTTGCCTTGATGGGTGGCGTATAATAAACCGAATGCTGCAACGATACAAGCCAAAATCACCCCAACGCGCACCCAAATATCATTCGCAGGTGCCCAGTACGCTGGTAAATATTGGTTTACCATCATTGCACCAACCAATAAAATCAAGGCGATAACCCATAGAACCATGTCTAATGGAGAACCAGAACTTACATCTACTGCAGGATTATTTCTTTGAGGAATTGCCGCTTCGCCTAATGCGTCGCGTGATTTTTCATTCGACATTTTTGTACTCGTCGTAGGTTTCGCGACTTATTATATGACCAATTTTGCCGACATCAAGCGTCTTTTTAGAAACTTGGCAGGTCAGGAGGGACTCGAACCCCCAACATTCGGTTTTGGAGACCGACGCTCTACCAATTGAACTACTGACCTGCAAAACAACAAGTTGGAGCCTAAGCTCCAACCTGCTTGTCTTATTCTATGATTATGCAGTTACTTTAGCAACTACACCAGCACCAACTGTACGACCGCCTTCACGGATCGCAAAACGTAGACCTGGGTCCATTGCGATCGGGTGGATTAGCTCTACTGACATCTCAAC
>NZ_JAFCXG010000013.1:0-68831 GCF_049898185.1 Acinetobacter sp. 40AMC3-4 | reverse complement strand
CTAGGTCGGCTATATTACTCTCTATCTCTAGAAAGTCAACCAGTAATGAAAACTATTTTTCAAACTTATCAAATAAAACCCAACTCAATTAAACTCAACTAAGTCACTGTTTTATCAGAAGTTTTAATCTTCATCACCGCCGATGGATGTGCATTCTACAGCATTCCCGACCCAATACAACCCCTATTCTTAAATAATTCAGCAAAAATATCACGACTGTTTATTTATTCTACAAAAATTATAGGTTTTTCTATTTTTCACTCAAAATTTATTCAATTACTGATGTTTTAAAGTAGTTTATTTACTTATCAAAGGATATTTCTAGTTAATTTAATTGCTATATCTATCTAAAAATTTTTTATTGTCTTTATTTCAGATCAAACACAACAGATGAGTTAATAAAATAGATTTACTATGGAATCCCTTACCCATTTTAAAAATATAATCCTTCTCCATCCATTAAAATTCCATTCAACAAGATAATCACTCTATAGATAAACTCTGGTTGAATTGTTGAATGATTAAAATTAAAAGTGAATCAATGCGAGAAGAAAGCAATCTTCAATGCACAGTTTTATTAGATGAAAAATAATTTAATAGGGGTTCGAGCATTCATCATGATAGCCACCGATAACAATTGTATATTTTTTATTCACATTGAATTTCAGGCATAAAAAAAACCGCTTAACGCGGTATCTTTTATCTCGACCATCTTGAAGGAGATGGTCGGAGCAGTAGGATTCGAACCTACGACCCCCTGGTCCCAAACCAGGTGCACTACCAGGCTGTGCTATGCTCCGATTTCAACTTTAAAAGTTGGGGTGAATGACGGGATTCGAACCCGCGACAACTGGAATCACAATCCAGGGCTCTACCAACTGAGCTACATCCACCATCATTTTGATTCTTAACATCAAGCGACCAAATGGCGCGCCTGACAGGATTCGAACCTGTGACCATCCGCTTAGAAGGCGGATGCTCTATCCAACTGAGCTACAAGCGCGTTACTGATGCAAACATCATTTGCCTTGAAGAATTGGTCGGAGCAGTAGGATTCGAACCTACGACCCCCTGGTCCCAAACCAGGTGCACTACCAGGCTGTGCTATGCTCCGATTCATCTCAGCTTTCGTATCGAACATCGTTCGGTACGGTGTGCATTCTAGGCGTGACGCCCGGAGACGTCAACACCTATATTTAAAAAAAACCGAAAAAACGCTTCAAGCGTTTATTTATCAATCGCTTCAGACATTTTTTATACAAATTTTAACGTTTTAGTCCGGCACTAAAGTTCAGCATGCGATCTAGAGGTAGTTTCGCTCGTTCAGCAAGTGCCGGATCGACATGTACTTCCTGATCTTTATGCTGTAACACATGCAAGATACCATCCAGCTCGTTCATGGCCATCCAAGGACAATGCGCACAAGAACGACAGGTCGCTCCCTCTCCTGCGGTTGGTGCCTCAATCAGGATTTTATCCGGTACTGCCTGCTGCATTTTATAAAAAATGCCGCGATCAGTAGCGACGATTAAACGCTGATTCGTCAAAGTCTGTGCTGCTTTAATTAATTGTGAGGTACTACCCACGGCATCGGCAATCTCGACTACAGACATCGGTGATTCGGGATGTACCAGAACTGCCGCATCCGGATAGAGCGCTTTCATATTGGCAATACCACGTGAACGGAATTCTTCATGCACGATACAGGCGCCATCCCAGAGCAACATCTCTGCACCGGTTTTTTTCTGGATATAACGACCCAGATGCTGATCGGGTGCCCAGATGATTTTTTCACCCAGACTGTCCAGATGCTCGATAATTTCCACTGCACAACTTGAAGTGACGACCCAATCGGCTCGGGCTTTCACGGCCGCTGACGTGTTAGCATAAACCACCACGGTATGATCCGGATGCGCATCACAAAAAGCGGTAAATTCATCAACAGGACAACCCAGGTCCAGTGAGCAGGTCGCTTCCAAGGTAGGCATCAGCACGGTTTTATTGGGTGAAAGAATTTTAGAGGTTTCGCCCATAAATTTCACACCAGCTACCACAAGCGTTGAAGCTGGATGATCGCGACCAAAACGCGCCATTTCCAGTGAGTCGGAAACACAGCCACCGGTTAGTTCAGCCAGTTCCTGGACTTCAGGGTCGCAATAATAATGCGCCACCAAAACAGCATCCTGTTTTTCCAGCTCTGCCTTGATCTGTGCAAATTTGTCCAATTTTTCCTGCTGGCTCATTTGATGTTCTTGAGGAACATCTAAACGATCTAAATGCGCCTGCACAATCGATTTAGCTTCATTGGCTATTAATTTGGTCGCATCACTCATAACAACTCTTACTCTACCCTCATGGTTCACTATTCAATGAACCTTTCACCCTACATCCCGGTCATCTTTGGCGAAGTGCTATTTTTGACCAGTCATTAAAAACTACAAGATATAAAAAAAGCCCCACAACGGAGGCTTTAGAAACGATCTGAATTATGAGCGATAATCTGCATTGATTTTTACGTAGTCATACGACAGGTCACAGGTATAAACCGTATCTTTTGCCTGACCTCGTCCAAGATCAACACGAATCGTCATTTCAGCCTGGGCCATCACACGTGCACCGGCTGCTTCAGTATAGTCTGCTGCCGCACCACCATCTTTGCAGATTTGTACATCATCTAACCAAACCTGAATTTTTGCAACGTCTAAATTTGGCACACCGGCATAACCAATCGCTGCCAGAATACGGCCCCAGTTTGGATCAGAAGCAAAGATCGCGGTTTTGACCAGCGGTGAATGCGCAATGCTATAGGCAATATCGCAGCACTCTTGAGTATTGCCACCACCTTCTACAGTCACGGTAATGAATTTAGTCGCACCTTCACCATCACGTACGATCAGTTGCGCAAGGCGTTTCATGGTACGTGTCAATACATCTAGCACCACTGCATAACGCGGATCTTCAGTCGAAGTGATTTCAGCACCACCGGCTTGACCTGTGGCAATAAAAATACACGAATCATTGGTTGATGTATCACCATCAATGGTAATACGGTTAAACGATACATTGACTGTTTCAGTTAACAACTGTTGAACCAGTTCACGGCTGATCGGTGCATCCATCGCAACATAACCCAGCATGGTCGCCATATTCGGGCGAATCATGCCTGCACCTTTGGAAATACCAGTCATGGTATAAGTCACACCATCCAGCTCGAACTGTTCTGACGCACCTTTCGGAGTGGTATCTGTGGTCATGATTCCGGTCGCTGCGTCGACCCAAGCATCATCACGCAATGAATCCAGCGCAGGCTGTAAACCTGTAAGTAACCGCTCCATCGGAAGCTGCTCACCAATCACACCAGTCGAGAATGGCAACACTTCAGCAGCCTGCACGCCTGCAAGTTCAGCCAGCTTGGCACAGGTGGCTTCTGCATTTGCCATACCTGTAGGGCCTGTTCCTGCATTGGCATTTCCGGTATTGATTACCAGGTAACGTGGATTGCCCGCTTGCAAATGGGCTTTAGATACATGCACTGGTGCTGCACAGAAGGCATTCTGGGTAAACACTCCAGCAACATTGGAGCCTGCAGCCAGTTCAAATATCACCAGGTCACGTCGGTTCTGATAGCGCACATAGGCTTCAGCCGAACCAATTTTAACCCCTTTCACCACATGCATCTGTGGCATAGATACGTCACCAACTGCCATTTTAAAGTCCAATATTGAAGTTTCAGAAAAATACAGCTTAGTTGATCTGCAACAAAAAATCGAGCCAAAGCCTGAGCCAACCTGAGATTTGTTATGGATTTTCACAATAAAAAACCAGTCATCAAGACTGGTTTCTACATTTTTAAAATAAGATATTTTTAATTTTGTGCAAGTTGTCCAGATTCGCTTAACAAAGCCTGTTTCGCCTGTTGTTGACTTGCAGTAGAAAGTGCCGGATTTGTAGCAACAATACGGTCTACATTTGCTGCATTGGCAGCTGCAATCGCAGCCGTCTGCAACACAATCGGACGGTTCTGGTTGGCAAAGGTATAACGGATGCCGGTACGTGGGCTTGCCACAGTTACTTGTGCATCGGTACGTTGTACTTGAGCAGTAGTCGTACCCACCGCTTGCTGAACTTTATCAATTGTTGTGGTCGCTGCAGTTTGGGCAAAACTTAAGGCAGGTATTGCCAAAGCGGCAATCATGAGCGTTTTTAATACTTTTTTCATTCAGGTTATTCCACTTTGAGGTGTTGAATGAGCCATTAAATAGCATTTAATTCTTAAGACTGCAAACAGTATTCAATTTTTGAAAACTCTTCATACATAAAAAAATCAGAGCCATGTGGCTCTGATTTTTAATAGCGTTTAGATCTTGCCATGACACTGTTTGTATTTCAGGCCTGAACCACATGGACAAGGTGCATTACGACTTGCCGGCGCTTCAAAGACTGGTGCTACCGGATTGGCCTGAGCATTTTGCTCGGTCGTCACCTCATGTTCGCCTGCCAACAAGCCGTCAAACTCTTCATGAGATAACTGCAAACGCATTGCCTCAGCCTGTGCCTGCTGCTGTGCTTCCATTTCCGCCAGCTCTTCAGGGGTCGGTACGTGGATGCGTGACAGATCTGTTACGACATCTGACTTGATTGTACCGAGCATGTTTACAAACAGGTTATAAGCTTCTTTTTTATATTCCTGCTCTGGATTCTTTTGCGCATAACCACGTAAATGAATACCTTGACGCAGGTAATCCATCGCTGCCAGATGCTCTTTCCAATGACGATCCAGAGAATTCAGCATAAAGTGACGTTCAAGCGAAGCTGCAGATTCTTCACCCATTTGTTCACGACGTGAACGGTAGCGGTTCAGTACTTCATCGGTAATGCGCACCACCAAAGCTTCTTCATCCAGACGACGGTCCTGTTCCAGCCATTGTCCGATAGGAAGATCCATCGAAAGATCTTCACGCAGCGCCAGTTCCAGACCTTCAATATCCCACTGGTCATGAATCGATTCAGGCGGAATATAGTTGGCGATTACACCCTGCATCACTTCACGGATCATTTCTTCAATATAATCCTGCAGTGAATTTTCTGCCAGAATGTCGTCACGCTGACTATAAATGATCTTACGCTGTTCGTTATTGACGTCATCGTATTTTAGCAAGTTCTTACGAATATCGAAGTTACGTGCTTCCACTTTACGCTGCGCATTTTCAATCGAACGAGACACCATTTTGTGCTCAATCGCTTCATCTTCCTGCAAGCCCATAGCACGCATCATGCCGACTACGCGATCACCGGCGAAAATACGCATCAAGTCATCTTCAAGTGACAGGTAGAAACGTGATACACCCGGGTCACCCTGACGACCAGCACGACCACGCAGCTGGTTATCGATACGGCGTGATTCATGACGCTCAGAACCGATAATATGCAAACCGCCAGAATCCAGCACGGCCTGGTGATTAACATCCCATTCTGCTTTCAGACGCGTTTCATCTTCAGGAGTCGGGTTTTCAATTTTAGCCAGTAATGCTTTCCAGTTACCACCGAGCAAAATGTCGGTACCACGACCGGCCATGTTGGTGGCAATCGTCACTGCACGCGGCGCACCGGCCTGCGCAATAATATCGGCTTCACGTTCGTGCTGTTTGGCATTCAGTACTTCATGCTGGATACCTGCAGCTTTTAGCTTATCCGACAGAATCTCAGAAGCTTCAATCGTTGCTGTACCAATCAAGATTGGCGCAACACCTGCTTCATGCACACGCTGAATTTCTTGAATAATCGCGTTATATTTCCCTTCACGATTTAAGTAAATTAAATCGTTATGGTCTTGACGAATCATTGGACGGTGAGTCGGAATCAGTACCACATCCAGGCCATAAATTTCTTTCATTTCCGCTGCTTCGGTATCAGCAGTACCGGTCATACCGGATAATTTTTTATACAGACGGAAATAGTTCTGGAAGGTTGTGGTTGCCAGAGTCTGGTTTTCTGGCTGGATTTCCAGACCTTCTTTGGCTTCTACGGCTTGGTGCAAGCCTTCAGACCAACGGCGTCCCGGCATGGTACGACCGGTATTTTCATCGACAATAATCACTTCACCATCGTTGATGATGTATTGGACATTACGTTGATAGAGATAATGCGCACGAATCGCTGCAGTGACATGATGCAACAGGTTCAGGTTCGACGCTGAATACAGGCTCTCGCCTTCTGCCAGCAAGCCCATTTCAATCAATTCACTTTCAATGGTTTCAAAACCCACTTCCGTAATTTCAACTGAACGCTGTTTTTCATCAATCCAGAAGTGACCGCCATCCGGCACTTTCTCTTCTTTCTGTGCCTGTAATTTTGGTGGAATATTATTGATGGCTGCATAAAGCTGTGAAGAATCTTCACTTTGACCGGAAATAATCAACGGGGTACGCGCTTCATCAATCAGGATCGAATCGACCTCATCGATAATGGCATAGGTCAAACCACGCTGCTTTTTCTCTGCTAGCGAGAACACCATGTTGTCACGCAGGTAGTCAAAGCCAAATTCGTTATTGGTACCGTAAGTAATATCGGCACGATAAGCTTCCGCTTTTTCCATCGGATTTTGCATGGAATAAATAATGCCGATGCTTAGACCTAAAAATTCGAATAATGGACGGTTTAACTCGGCATCACGTTGCGCCAGGTAATCGTTCACGGTAATGACATGTACACCTTGGCCACTGATGGCATTCAGATAACAGGCCAAAGTACCCATCAGGGTTTTACCTTCACCGGTACGCATTTCTGCGATTTTGCCTTCGTGCAAGGTAATACCACCGATCAGCTGCACGTCATAATGACGCATGCCCATCACCCGCTTCGCGGCTTCACGACAGACTGCAAATGCTTCAGGCAATAGTTTATCGAGGGTTTCACCCTTATTATATCGTTGTTTGAATTCTTCAGTTTTTGCAGATAAGTCTGCATCGCTCAGGGTAGATATCGTCGGCTCGAGCACATTAATCTTGTCTACGATTTTACGCATGCGTTTGAGTTCGCGCTCATTTTTGGTACCGAAGATTCCTCCGATCAGACTTGCCAACATGAATAGACTCTCTAAATCTTGCTTGTCAAATGAATATGTTCTTAGTCGTTATTATGGTGCTAGAAATTTGAACTACAAGGGTTTTGCTGTAAAACCGCTAAAAAAATCTGATCCTTAGTTCTAGCCCTAAGATCTAAGGCAAAGTAATGTAGCAAATTTTCCCTGTGCAACATAGTCAATTAAGTGACTGATTTTTGCGCTTCTGGATAGATGGATATCCTACTTATGCAATTTACTCATAAAGAAAGCAAAAAACACTATTTTTAATCATAAAAAAATTGGTTCATATTAAATCCTATCTCGACACTAAAAGACCAATTGAGGCTAAAAAGATGAGTTTACGTCTAGGCGATACCGCACCGAATTTTGAACAGCAATCCAGTGAAGGCCTGATTAATTTTTATGACTTTCTGGGTGATAGCTGGGGCATTTTATTTTCACACCCTGCTGACTATACACCAGTATGTACGACTGAGCTTGGCTATACCGCAAAACTGAAAGACGAGTTTGCAAAACGTAGCGTGAAAGCCATTGCCTTGTCGGTCGATGATGTTGAATCGCATCATGGCTGGATTAAAGATATCAATGAAACCCAAAACACCACGGTGAATTTCCCGATCATTGCCGATCAGGATCGCAAAGTTTCTGAGCTGTATGACTTTATTCATCCGAATGCCAGCGAAACGCTAACAGTTCGTTCTTTAGTGGTCATTGATCCCAACAAAAAAGTCCGTTTGATTATTACTTATCCTGCATCGACCGGTCGTAATTTCCATGAAATCTTGCGTGTGGTGGATTCACTTCAACTCACCGATAAACATAAAGTGGCCACGCCTGCGAACTGGCAGCACGGTGATGATGTGGTGATTGTCCCTTCACTGAAAGATGAAGAAGAAATCAAGCAACGTTTTCCAAAAGGTTATACCGCGGTTAAACCTTACCTGCGCTTAACGCCACATCCTGAGCAAAATTAAAAGGACTCCTTTTTAATTTTGCGCAAGACAAGCGAAGCGCGTAGCACAGGATAAGATGGAGCTCGTAGTAAAGAATAAGAGAAACTCTATTTTCCACATTTTATGCTTTATCGAATACTACATTGACGTGCTACGGGTTCGATTTCTCTATACAGCCTGTCTTCGGATAGGCTTTTTTATATTCAAAATCTCATATCCACTTTAAACTTGAAATAACAAAAACAACATCTATGCTCTGTATGAAAATCTGCATATTTCCAATCCTCATGAGTGGCTACCTCCTAACCACAGGTTGCATGACTACGCCTGCCCTGCCTGAACCTCAACGTCCTCAGCATTGGGGACAGCCCATTCATCAGAATCATAATTTTCATCAAATCAGCAATTTTGTCTATCGTAGTGAGCAGCCTTCAACTGAACTCATTCCTTTATTAAAAAAGCATCAAATCGATGTAGTTATTAATTTACGTTCACGGGATCAAGACAGCTTTGTTTTGAGCAATGAAAACTTTCAGCTACATCATGTACCCATACATACCTGGGCAATTGATCGGGAAGATTTATTGAAAATTATGCTACTGATTCAGCAAGCACAACAAAATCACCAGAAGGTGCTCTTGCATTGTTATCACGGTTCAGACCGAACTGGTGCAAGTGTCGCCATGTACCGGATTATTTTTGAACATTGGCCGATTGAGCAGGCACTACAGGAAATGAAACATGGCGGATATGGTTTTCATGCCATTTGGCACAATATTGAAAATTTATTTACCCCTGAAAATGTAAAATGGATTCGCGAGCAACTCACGAATCCATCTACAGAAACTTTGATTAATACTAAGAATTAACGCTTATCTAGCGGCACCCAATCGTTCACCCAAGCTGATTTCATATTCAGGCTGGCATCAGACGCAATTTTCTTACGAAGTGCATCTGCAGTCTCACGGTCTTTGGACGGACCCACCATGATACGTACACCTTTAGACGTTGAGCTTTTGGTTACTTTATAACCTTTGGCACGCAGTTTGGCTGCTACAGCATCTGCATTGGCTTCATTCGCTGCCAGTGCCACCTGCACCATCCATTGCTTGTCCTCTTCACCTTCCAGTAACTTACGCGCCTGTTCAGCTTCTGCTTTCTTCTTGGCTTCTTCGGCTGTAGCCTTTTTCTTGGCTTCTTCAGCTTTACGTTTTTCGTCAGCTTTACGTTTTTCCTCGGCAGCTTTACGTTCAGCTTCTTTCTTTTCAGCCGCTTTACGCTCTTCCTCGGTTTTACGTTTTGCTTCAGCCGCCTTACGTTCTGCTTCGGCTTTTTGCTGTTGCTCTAACTTGCGTTTTTCTTCAGCGGCTTTACTTTCAGCAGCTTTACGCTCTGCTTCTTTCTTGGCTGCGTCAGTAGAACTATTGGCTTTTTGTTGGTCCAGCTGCTGCTGGGCTAACTTTTTTTCTTGCACCGCTTTTTCTTCAGCCAGACGTTTCTGCTTGGCCTGTTCATCTTCCACCAGTTCTGGTGGAATATTATCGGAACTTTGCTGTCCTAGGCGGTGTGCATTCAGGGCAGCATATTCTTCAGCCGCTTTACGTGCAGCATCTGCTTCAGCCTGCTGTTGCATCGCTAAAAATTCGGCTGCACGCGCCTCCTGTTCTGCAACCGCTTTTTCGCGATCACGGCGTTGCTGTTCAAGTAAACGCTTTTCTGTTTCTACATCGACCGTCAAAGAACCGAGCGAATGATTGCCTGCCTCTTTATTTTCAACTTCCGCAGCCTGTGCCGGATTTTGCTGACGGTCCTGATTGATTTCATCTTGGCCTTTCAGGAGTAATGCTGCCAATAAAACACCACCACCGAGTAAAACAACACCGCCCATCCAGCGCTGTTTGTTATTCATTGACATTCTTCCAAATACTCCCATACCGCTTCTAAGGTATGAAATGATCCACATACCAAAATCAGCTGATTATTATCTGTTTGATCCAGGGCTGATTTAAAAGCTAATTTTACATTATCAAATTGTTCTACCGCCTCACCGCTTAAAGCATCAGCCAAAACTGTGACCTCTGCCGCACGTGGGACGAATAATGGTGCAATTTTCCACAATTGAACCGTGTCTTTCAATAACTTGACGACAGAATTTATATCTTTATCTGCCAGCATTGAAAATACACAAATGACTTCATTATATTTTTGATTGTAATTTAAATAATCTCGTAATTGTTTCAGCAGAAATTCCACCCCATGCGGGTTATGTCCTGCATCAAAAATCACGGTTTTATTCTGGATTTGACGGATTTCAAACCGTCCCGGCAATTTTGCCGTTTGAATGCCTTGTGCAATTGCCTGCTGGCTGACGTTTAATCCGCTCAGCAGAATGGCGGCCACGGCGGTAGAAATATTATCCAGTGCCAGCGAACCTGTTGGGAGTTTTAAGGTCGTACCCGATGAAGCAAAAGCCCAGCTTTGGCCATCTTCAAAGGCTTTATAGAAATAATCCCGGTTGATTGCATACAAAGATGCATTACATTCTTGAGCTTTATTTAGAATGGCTTGCGGGATCTGTTGCTGTCCACCAAACACGACTGGAATATCCGGGCGAATAATTCCGGCCTTTTCAAAAGCAATTTTCTCGATGGTGTCACCAAGCCAGTCAGTATGATCCAGACCAATATTGGTAATCACCGCAACATCCGGATTGACCACATTGACCACATCCAGACGGCCGCCTAAACCAACTTCCAGCACCCAGACATCACAGCACTGATCTTTAAAAATCACAAAAGCAGCCAGTGTCGTGGCTTCAAAGAAAGACAGGCTCAAACCGCATTCGCGACGAGCCTGATCGACCTGAACAAAAGCATCAATCAGCAACTGATCTTCCACTTCAATGCCGCGCAATTTAACACGCTCATTGAAACGGTACACGTGGGGGGATTGATATAGCCCGACCTTGAAGCCTTGCGCATTCAGGATCGCGGCCAGCGTGGTGGTGGTCGAACCCTTACCATTGGTTCCTGCCACCGTCAGCACTTTGGCCTCTGGAGATGTCACGCCCAGCTTTTCAGCTACAGGAATAACCCGTTCCAGACCTAAATCAATACCCGTAACGTGAACATGGCTCCAATAATCGAGCCATGTATTTAAAGAATCTGTTGCTAAGGGTGCTGTGTTCAATGCAAATTCATCAACTTCGTAACGATACGATAAACTGTATCACGTAATGCATGACGGTGAACAATCTGATCGATTACCCCATGATCAAGCAAATATTCCGCGCGCTGGAACGGTTCTTCCAGTTTTTCACGTACAGTCTGTTCGATCACACGTTTACCGGCAAAGCCAATCATCGCTTTCGGTTCAGCAATATGTACATCACCCAGCATTGCCAATGATGCGGTCACACCGCCGTACACTGGATGAGTCAATACCACTACATAAGGCAGACCTGCTTCTTTTAAACGCTGGATCGCAGCCGAAGTACGCGCCATTTGCATCAGGGACAACATGCCTTCCTGCATACGAGCACCACCCGAAGCAGCAAAACAGATCAAAGGTTGACGAGCTTCAATCGCATGTTCTGCAGCCTGAACAAAGCGGTCACCGACCACTGTGCCCATAGAACCGCCCATGAAGTCGAACTCAAACGCACAGGCAATCATCGGTACGCCTTTCAGCAAACCTTGAATTACTACCAATGCTTCGGTTTCACCAGTTTTCTTTTGTGCTTCCGCCATACGGTCTGGATAGGCTTTACTATCGACAAATTTCAGCGGATCTTTGGCTATAAATTCCTGACCCAATTCTGTTTGTACCTGATCAAAGAACCAGTTCAAACGCTCACGGGCTTTCATACGCAAATGCTCATCACATTGCGGACATACATAGGCATTGAATGACATGGCAGTACGGGTCACCAATGCATGACATTCAGGGCACTCAATCGTAGGCTCGGTAAATGTCGCTTTATATGCCGTTTGCTCATCGGGTACCTGAATGCCCGGAACAGTACGCTCCGTCCATGGGGTCGATGGGCTCAGAATTTTGCCTGATTTCACTTGTTGACTCATACTAACTCATCGAGCGCTGCTCGAAGCTCCTTGACTTTATTCACCGTCGCAATAACGGCTTGTTCTGGTGCGAGCGTTGCAAACTGCTTTACAAACGCACTACCCACAATAACTGCATCGGCAGCAACACCCATCGCTTTCGCAGATGCAGCATCACTGATACCGAAACCTACGCCTACAGGAACATCAGTCACAGCTTTAATCTTTTGAATGCGTGCAGCGGCTTCAGAGACATCTAAAGTTGCTGCACCGGTCACGCCTTTCAGTGACACATAGTAAATAAAGCCGCTGGCCTGTTTTGCTACATGTTGAATACGTGCATCGGTTGAAGTTGGTGCCAGCAGGAAAATCTGATCCATGTCATATTTTGCCAGTACTTCACCCAGACTTTTTGCTTCTTCTGGTGGCAAGTCCACCAGCAGTACGCCGTCTACTCCACATTCATAGGCATAAGCCACAAACTTTTCATAGCCAATTACTTCAACCGGATTCAGATAACCCATCAGCACCACTGGTGTTTCGCGGTCTTTCAAGCGAAATTCTTTCACCATGTGCAGTGCATCCAAGGTATTGGTTCCACCAGCCAGAGCACGTTCAGCAGCTAGCGCAATCACCGGCCCATCGGCCATCGGATCCGAGAAAGGAAGTCCCAGCTCAATCACGTCGACACCCGCCTCCACCATCTCATGCAGCAAAGGCACTGTGACTTCTGGATGCGGATCACCCGCCATGACATAAGAAACTAAAGCTTTACGCTGTTGAGATTTAAGTTGTCCAAATCGTGTGGCTAAACGTGACATAGGGTGGTATTTTCCTTAACGTGTTTCAAACTTGAGGCATTGACTATGTAGAAATACAAGACATCGCATTGTAACGCTATTTTTTGTCCAATGAACAGTCTGCGATACCGACCTCGAGTACTTCATTTCCTGTGCGAAGATTTCAAAACAATTCGGAAGGGTCTATTTACGATTATTTTGATTTTTTTCACAATGATCAAAGATGCCTAATTTTGCTATTACCTAAAATCTTGAATATTTAGATAAACTTATTTTTATCATATAAAAATTAATAAAAATGCAGATGTTAGCGCATTCATTTAAAGTTTTCTGAAATTGCAAAACCTGCTTTATACTAGTCCTATTCTCTTACTTTTTTATCTCCTATGCAGACTGATTCTGAGGCTACAGTGCAGGCACGCGCCATTGCACTGCTGCCGCTTATTGTATTTTTAACCATATTTTTGGGTAGCGGGATCTATCATTCCCTGATCGGAACCGAGTTCGCGTTCTATCAGGTGAAAGCGCCTGTGGCTGCCCTGCCTGCGATTATCTTGGCTGCATTAGTATATCGCGGCAAACTCAACCAGGGCATTGAGGAATTCCTCAGAGGTGCCAGTCATCCGAACTTAATTCTGATGTTTATGGTGTTTATGCTGGCCGGCGCCTTTGCCAGCGTCAGTAGCGCCATTGGCAGTGTGGATGCTACCGTGCAGATGGGCTTGTCGGTTATCCCACCCACATTTATTCTACCGATGTTATTTGTGATCTCGGCCTTTATTGCCACGGCGATGGGTACCTCCATGGGTACCATTGCGGCCTGCGCACCGATCGCTTTTGGTTTCACCCAGGTTACCGATATTGACGTGATTTATGCGATTGGTGCGGTGGTTGGCGGTGCTATGTTTGGTGATAACCTGTCCATGATTTCGGACACCACCATTGCGGCAACCACCAGCCAACGCGTACAACTGCGTGACAAGTTCAGGGTCAATGTCTGGATTGCGGTCCCTGCATCAATCGTCACTATTTTGATTTACGTATTGAGTACTGGCAGTAGCAATGCGGTGGAATACAAGGATTTTAACTGGCTTCTGGTTTTACCTTATATCGCCGTATTTATTTTGGCCTTTAGCCGTTTACACGTTCTGGCTGTACTGACCATTGGCGTACTACTTTCCGGCTTGTTTGGCCTATTTGCCACAGCTGAATTCGATCTGCTCAAACTGAATACTTCAATTTACGATGGCTTTGTCGGCATGTTTGAAGTGGCGTTATTGTCGATGTTTCTGGGTGGCCTGTCGGCGATCATGCAGCGTGAAGGTGGTTTACGCTGGCTGATCGAGCGTATTTATAGCCTGACCCGTCTGTTTAAAGTTGGGAAGCAACGTGCCGGCGAAATCGGGATTAGTTTTTTGGTGGTGTTTTCGAATATCTTTGTGGCCAATAATACCGTGGCGATTATTCTGTCTGGTGATATGGCACGTGAAGTTGCCAAAGAATACGGCGTAGATCCTAAGCGTTCTGCAGCACTGATGGATATTTTCTCCTGTGTGGTGCAAGGGTTGATTCCCTATGGCGCACAGTTACTACTGGCCTGTTCCATTGCAAAAATCTCGCCGGTTGAACTGATTGGTGGTGTGTACTATTGCTGGATTCTGGCCATTTTTGCGATTGCTGCGATCGCGTTTAGATTCCCTCAGGTGAAAGCAAGCACTTAATCCATCATCCTGCGAAAATAAAAAAGCGACCGATACCGGTCGCTTTTTTCAGCTTCGTGCTTTGTGTAACTGCCTTTTTCGCTCTAACAAGGTCTGTCCGGTGGCTGCCTTATAGGCCCGTGCCAAAGCCGACTGATCAGAATAATCCAGCTGCTCGGCAATCTCGGTCAGACCTAATCCCTGCTGCAACAACAGCTCGCAACGTTTAATCCGCTGCTGTTCCAGCAGTTTTTTAAATGAAGTGCCATGAGTGCTGAACAAGCGCTGCAAACTACGTGTCGACATCAACAACTGCCGGGCAAGCTGTTCAACTTTAATGGCCTGATGCTGGGTCCGCAGCTGTTCGGCAATCATTTGCTGCGCCTGTTCCAAATGATTCTCAAGGGGCGGCTTGGCGGCAATCGCCTGTTCTGCCTGATGCACCAGCAACTGCAACAGCATCGGATCTGCCTGCTCAGACCGATGTGCCAGTCCTTGCAAATCCAGCTCTATGCCATAATAGTCCTGAGAAAATCTCACCTCACTGGCAAAAAACTTTTGATAATGTATTTTCGCTATGTCAGGCACATGGGCAAAACGTACACAATGCAGTAACAGTTGATGATCCTGCAAAATGACGCGTCCCAATTGCACCATCGCGGCCATGGTCAGTTCATTTAGCAGATTATATTTTTCGTCCAGATAGGCCCAGTATAATTCAATACTGTGTTCATGCTGCTTCAACTGCAAAGGTACAAACTCACCGCCATCAACCACCAGTCGCTGAAAACGCATGATATGGCGAATCATTTCCGCAACGCTGCTGCTGCGCGAAGCCATATAACCGAGCACACCAAAATGCTCTGGGCGAATGACTTGTACAATCTCGAAAATCAGCTGCGGACAGTTTAAATACTGCCGGGTTGTTAAAAGAAGCTGATTCAATAATTCCAGAGGCACTTGTGTGGCAAAAGGCTGATCAATCAGGGGAACAAGCGCTTCATGTACATCTTGCAGAAAGTCAGCTTCCAAAGGCTCAATTTGCAGACTGCGCAGATAAGTCGCCCAAAGCTGAATATAACCATTGGATATTTAAATTTCTTGCATGCGCGCTTCTCGCTGCCTGCTTTAGTCTGAGCAGTTTTATTTTCATTTGGCATAAAATGTATAAAAATTGGCAAGCGCTGTCAAAACAATTACGGCATTCCCCGACATACTGTTCGCATCGTCACAAAAAAGAACGTACAAGATGAATGCAGTATTAAAATCTTTGATAAAGCCCGTAGTACGGACCCAGCTTGATTTTAAACTGGATGAAATTCCACGCTACTGGTTGGGCGGCGATCCCTTTCTGACCCGAATGTTCGATGCCCTGAGCCTGACCTTTCCTGATGGCGAGCGCTATTTTATTCAGAGCGTGCGCCTGTTTCGCAATCAGATCACAGACCCGGAACTGCAGCAGCGTGTTGCAGATTTTATTCGTCAGGAAGCACAGCATGGCATTGCCCATGAAAAAATGAATCAGCTGATGCGTGAACAAGGCATGCCCGTCGATGATTTTATCGAACGTTTAAATAATATGTTCGCCTATGACCTCAAACATCGTTCAGCACAGTTCAATATTGCAACTACGGCAGCGGCAGAACACTTGACCGCGCTAATGGCCGAGACTTTTTTTGGACAGAAAGATACGTTAAGAGATGCCCATCCTTTTGTTCGTGCCATGTTTGCCTGGCATGCCATTGAAGAAATGGAACATCGTGATGTGGCTTTTGACGTGATGAAAGAGGTCGCAAAAACACCTGAATGGATGCGCAAAATGACCCTGCTCAGTACGACATTTTTGATGTTTAGTTATACCGCCTATCGCGCCAATGTCATGCTGAAACATGATGGCTTCAGTGTCTTAGAGCGTCTGCAAATGAACCTGAAAGGACTGCCCTGGTTGTTTGGCCGTAACGGCACCTTGACCCGCATGGGCCCACAATATCGGGACTGGTTTAAAAAAGACTTCCATCCTAGTCAGCATCCGGTTATTGCGCAATATGATGTCTGGGTAAAAACCTTAGCCGAAACCAATGACCCGATTCAGGCCGGTGAAGCCTTCTGGCAGGCCGCCAAAGATTAAGCTCAAATCAAAAGAGCCTTCAAAATTGAAGGCTTTTAAATTAGGTCTTATGTCCTGCACTTTTACCATTTGGCATAATGCTGTTCAAGCAAGGCATATTCATTTAGTAAAATAATTTCCTGATCATCCTGCTGAATCGTTCCGGAAACCTTGGCTTGCCACTGACTAAACTGGCTCCCGACCAGACGCAGGTTGAGATTTTCATAACGGCGCCAGCCTGTGCTGACCATCAGATTCAATCTTTCATCCAGCGACTGAATCGTCCATTGGTTTTCCGATTCCTGTTGAAACAGCACATCGGCCAAGGGATAAATTTTCCCATTGATCCACAGACAGTTTTCGTTACCGAAGCTTTCATTTACGCCTGACGCCAGATTAATACCAATCCGGTTCTGGTTCAGATCCCAGAAATTACAGGACAGCCAGAACCAGGCGGTTTCCGGGCGCAAAAAGCCGCAGGTATCATCCAGAGAGGCAAAGCTGCGTTCATTAAACTGGATGGTTTCACCTTGCTTGTTAATGAAAAAACCTTCACAGCCCAAGGTGGTTAATTTCTGGGTATAAGTCCAGCCATTTATGCCGGTCGGACTGCACATACTCAGTGGATCAGTTCCGGCACAAAAAATTCGCGCACTGAGTTTAATCTCGCCATATTTGCTGACATTGATATAACGCACGCCGTTGGCATGCTGGATATCGATCTGAAAAGGTGAATTATGGAAATAACTATGATTAAACAGTGGCTGTTCATCCAACACGGTGTTGCGTGACAGGAAATTAATCGCATTCCATTCCAACACTTCATTGGTCATATGGTTATAGACATAGACAAAACCATGCCCTGCCCATGCAATATCGGCAATTGCCAGTCCAATCGTATAATGCTCATGCTGAATACTACAGAATTTGAATTTTTTATATTTTAGATGCTTGCGCCAGCCTGACAGCACATGACCATAAGGATTTTTGTATTGATATGCCTGATAGTCAATACTTTTTGGAAGCTCCTTAAAACGTCCATAACGCGGTTGTCCATTTGCCTGAATTAAATCCATTTAAGACATTCCATCTCAGTCAAAACTGTTTTTCCTTGGCAGTATTATGCCAATTATTAAATTTTGATAAAGAGGTTTTTTAAACCGCTTGTCGAATCATCAAGCCAGCCGCAGGTTTAATTCAATCGCAAACTGCTTTAAATCGTGAGATAGGTATTTTCCCAGCGATTGCCACTAAAGCTGCCCTCTAGCAGTTGGACGTAGCGGCCATAAACCTGATCGATGGCAATACAGTCATCTACATCCAGAACACGGTCAGTATGCTGTTTTTGCCAGTGCCTGGCGAAGTAAGCTTTACCGCGCTGTTTAGCGACCATGGCATTCTGCGCAACCACCAGCACATAACGATGCAACTCGCCAAATTCGCGTGGATCATAACCACCCAGATTAATCAGCCAAAGTTTTTCATCGGATTGCTGTGGCTGTGCATCAGTAAATTGCAGCGCATAGGACTTGCCTTCAAACTCTAGCCCGTTGATTTGCGCCCAGGCATCAATATGCAGACCTTTCTGTTCCGCAAACCAGGCATTTTTCAATTGCGGATAGGTATCTTCCAGACTCTCTCCTATTGCCAAAACCACATCATGAACTTCTGTATTGGCACGCGCATGACGACCACCGAGCATCACAATAAACAAGCTGGGCATTACATTTCCTTGTTAGCGTCAATCTTTAAGATCATTTCATTGATGCTTGCCAGTATAGCGCAAAGCTATTCCATGATGATGTAGCCCTCTGCCAAGGACAAATTTGCATCATCAGCCTGACTGAATTTGCGCAAAACAGCATCCAGTCACTCGGTATCCATCTCCATATCGAGGATCAGTTTAAGCCTGTGTCAGGATCAAAAAACCATTTTCAGTGAATACAATTGGCTAGCGAATCATTTCCGATCATTTTCATCAGGATTTACAGCGATAGAGGATTATTTTTTTGTACAAAATACAAACACGGCTAAACCGCACAAATCTGTATAAATTTTCGCCCAAATTTCAATCTAAAGGCATATTTCGTTGACTGAAATGCGCTGAAAGACGATACTCTCAATGTTTTTATTTAAGCAAATCGGTTCAAAGAGGCTGGGCCAAAAGTTCGGTCCTCAGAAACTCAATCCAACGCAAGGGGCTATATATGGCTGGTGGAAAGTCAACTATCATTTACACACTGACCGACGAGGCGCCATTACTGGCGACTTATTCTCTGCTGCCGATCATTGAGACCTTTACTAAGCCAGCTGGCGTTGAGATCGTCAAAAGTGACATCTCTGTAGCTGTGCGCGTGCTCTCCGAATTTACAGATTACCTAAGCGAAGAGCAAAAGGTGCCTGACACTCTAGCTGAGCTAGGTCGTCTTACACAAGATCCAGACACGAACATTATCAAACTCCCAAATATCAGTGCTTCTGTTGGCCAGCTAACAGCGTGTATCAAGGAACTTCAGTCTAAAGGCTATGCAATCCCTGACTATCCTGAAAACCCGACCACTGAAGAAGAAAAAGCAATCAAGGCACGTTATAGCAAATGTCTTGGTTCAGCAGTAAACCCTGTTCTACGTGAAGGTAACTCAGATCGTCGTGCACCTGCTGCCGTTAAAAACTACGTGAAAAAACACCCTCATTCTATGAGCGAGTGGAAACAGTGGTCTCAAACTCACGTTTCACACATGGACGAAGGTGACTTCTACCACGGCGAAAAGTCGATGACTTTAGACCGCGCCCGTGATGTGAAAATGGAATTGATCACCAAGTCTGGTGAAACCATTGTTCTTAAGCCAAAAGTTGCGCTTCAAGACGGCGAAATCATCGACTCAATGTTCATGAGCAAGAAAGCACTTTGCGACTTCTACGAGAAAGAACTTGAAGACTGTCGTGAAGCAGGCATCCTGTTCTCTTTACACGTTAAAGCGACCATGATGAAGGTGTCTCACCCAATCGTATTTGGTCACTGTGTAAGAATCTACTACAAAGAAGCATTCGAAAAACATGGCAAGCTTTTTGATGAGCTTGGCATTAATGTCAATAACGGTATGGCCGGTCTTTACGAGAAGATCGAGACACTTCCAACTTCTCAACGTGAAGAAATCATCCGTGACCTGCACGCTTGTCAAGAACACCGTCCAGCACTGGCGATGGTTGATTCAGCAAAAGGCATCACTAACTTCCACTCTCCTAACGACGTCATTGTAGATGCTTCTATGCCTGCCATGATCCGTGGTGGCGGTAAAATGTGGGGCGCTGATGGCAAACCTTACGACTGTAAAGCAGTTATGCCTGAATCTACATTCGCGCGTATTTACCAGGAAATGATCAATTTCTGTAAGTGGAATGGTAATTTTGATCCAAAAACCATGGGTACTGTACCGAACGTTGGTTTGATGGCACAAAAAGCTGAAGAATACGGTTCACATGACAAGACTTTCGAGATCTCTGAAGCCGGTGTTGCAAACATCGTTGATCTTGAAACTGGTGAAGTGTTGATGTCACAAAACGTGGAAGAAGGCGATATCTGGCGTATGTGTCAGGTGAAAGACGCACCGATCCGCGACTGGGTAAAACTTGCAGTTACTCGTGCACGCAACTCTGGCATGCCGGCAATCTTCTGGCTTGACCCGTACCGTCCACACGAAAACGAACTGATCAAGAAAGTTGAAAAATACCTGAAAGATCATGACACCACTGGTCTTGACATCCAGATCATGTCACAAGTACGTGCAATGCGTTATACGCTTGAACGTGTTGCTCGCGGTCTAGATACTATTTCTGTAACAGGTAACATCCTGCGTGACTACCTGACTGACTTGTTCCCGATCATGGAATTGGGTACATCTGCGAAAATGTTGTCAATCGTGCCATTAATGGCAGGTGGTGGCATGTACGAAACAGGTGCAGGCGGTTCTGCTCCTAAGCACGTACAGCAGTTAGTTGAAGAAAACCACTTACGTTGGGATTCACTCGGTGAATTCATGGCGTTGGCGGTATCTTTAGAAGAAATGGGTATTAAAGAAGGCAATGACGACATCAAGTTACTTGCTAAAACTTTAGACCAAGCGACTGGTAAATTGCTAGATAACGACAAGTCTCCTTCTCGTCGTACTGGCGAATTGGACAACCGTGGTAGCCATTTCTACCTGGCGAAATTCTGGGCTGAAGAACTTGCTGCTCAAGACGAAAATGCTGAATTGAAAGCGAAATTTGCACCACTTGCAAAAACTTTAGCTGAAAATGAAGAGAAAATCGTTGCTGAGCTTGCAGCAGTTCAAGGCAAATCAGTAGACATCGGCGGTTACTACGCAGTTGATCAAGAGAAAGTAAATGCAGTGATGCGTCCAAGTGCAACTTTGAATGCAGCGCTTGAAACGATCTAAGCTTTTGCAAAACTGACTGAGTCAGTAATGTAGAAAAACCGGCGTCTAGGCGCCGGTTTTTTTATATCTGATTCATGCATCGCAATCACTGAAGTAATCTATTTTTTAAACGATGCTATGTAGTGTTATTTTCACGAGTTATCTTTTAAATCAAGCAGATAATTTTGAAGAGCAGAGAAAAAGAAACAGGTTATTATTTTTCAGGCAATAAAAAACCCCAAGACTGAATGTGCTTGGGGTTTTTTAGAATTTTGGTCCCGAGGGTCGGACTCGAACCGACACGTCATCTCTGACAGCGGATTTTGAGTCCGCCGCGTCTACCAATTTCACCACCTCGGGAGTGGATGAAAGGTATAATACGCGATTTCTCAGCACTGTCAACGCAGAATATTTGCATTTGTTTATTTTTAAAACAAATCGCATTTTTTCGTTTTAAAATCGAGCAATTCCCGCCATAAAAAAGAAAAAAGTTTATACTAGCCGCAGTTTTTTTAGCGTAAATCATCATGCAACTTTCTGATTTTAATTTTGATCTCCCCGATGAGCTGATTGCTCGCTACCCACTGGAAACACGCAGTGCCTCTCGCCTGTTGCACCTCGATGCCCAAGGTCAATATCATGACCATCAATTTACCGATATTCTGGATTTACTTGAAGACGGCGACTTGTTGGTATTAAACGACACCAAAGTCATGAAGGCCCGTTTAAAAGGTAAACGTGCTTCAGGCGGTGCGGTAGAAGTGCTGGTTGAGCGTATGCAAGATCGCTTTATTGCCTATTGTCATATTAAGGCCAGCAACACTCCGAAAGCCGGTGCAGAACTTTTTATTGGCCCGGATGCAGTGAAAGTGACCGTACAAGGCCGTCATGAAAATCTGTTTATTGTGGAATTTTCACAGCCGATTTTAGACGTCTTAGACAAATATGGCGCCCTCCCTATTCCGCCCTATTTCAACCGTGAAGCGGAAGAGATTGATACTGAACGTTATCAAACCGTGTTTAATGACCCAACCAAACTGGCCAGCGTTGCAGCACCTACTGCCAGCCTGCATTTTGATGCCGATCTGTTGGCAAAATTGGAAGCCAAAGGGATTCAAAAAACTTTTGTGACCCTACATGTTGGTGCAGGTACTTTCCTGCCAGTGCGTACCGATGATATTCAAAATCACATCATGCACAGCGAATGGTGCGACGTCCCTGAAACTGCGGTCGAGATGATTCGTCAGACTAAAGCCCGCGGTAATAAAGTCATTTCTGTAGGCACGACTGCCACCCGTGCAGTCGAAAGTGCAGCACAAGCACATAACGGTGAACTGGCAGCCTGGACAGGTGATACCCAGATTTTCATCTATCCGGGTTATCAGTTTAAAGTGGTCGATCGTTTGATCACTAACTTCCATTTACCAGAATCGACCCTGTTAATGCTTGTGTCTGCCTTGTCCAATCGTGACAATATTCTCAATGCTTATAAGCATGCAGTAGACAGCCAGTATCGCTTCTTCAGTTATGGCGATGCCATGCTGATTGATCAGGCGAAATAAGCGAGAACCATTGCCCATGCCGATCGAGTCTGTACAACAGTCCATTCATATTCGCCGCAAGAAAAATGCAGTGGTGTTTCAAAATATCGCTCGGCTTTGGGATCTGAGCCAACAGGCAAAAACACATCAGGAACTGCTAGACGGATTGCATCCCTGGAATGGCCCGATTACGCTCAAGTTTGAAAATAACCTGCCACTCGCGCTTGCCGGAATTGGGCTTTTTCTGATTGGCAGCATTTTTATTGCGCCGGGAAATATCTGGATTCAGGGCAGTGTTTTCCTCGGCTGTCTCTGCATCTTCTGGGCCTATATTTGCTATGAACAGCAGCAGCCCTTAGAGGAAGTCATTGCTTTTCTGGAAGAACAGGCATTGGCCAAGAAATATCAGCTTGCCTTTCAAAAACAGCCACAGCATATTTCCATGCCACTCAATCCCCTGCACTTTATCCGGCATTTAAAACAATTATTTCCAGTATTCAATCAAGGTTCGTTGAGTAATGAAATTCAACGTTATGCCAGCACGGTCTGGGAAGACGAAAATGGCCAGCAACATCAGGTACTACTCTTCCAATACCACTATATTGATGAAGTGCAGGCCCGAAACAAGGAAGGTCAGCCAGTCAAACTGATGCAGGTTCATAAAGACCTGTGGGGCGTGTTTGTGTTTGATATCCAGATTCAGGGACTGGCCGTTACGACTTCCAGAAAGAAATTTTATTATCCTTATAGCCATCCCTGGCACAGCAGCGATATTCGCACCAATCAGCGCTTAAGCTTTTATGGTAGTGATCCGCTGCAAACTGCCAAATTACTCAGTCCAGGTTTTGTCCTACGACTGGCCGACTTTTTTGAACAGCGTCAGGGTGATTTACTGTTTCACCCGGAAAACAAGATGCTGTGCTATCTGGGGCCACATGATTTATTTCAGGTATCGAGCAAGCAGCAGAATATTAGCGATATTTCCACATTGCGCGGTCACCTGAGAACGTTTAAATTAAAACAGCTCGAAAACTTACAACATGATCTGCTGCAGTTTTTAAAATAAATTTTTCGCATCATTTTTTAAATATAGATATAGCTTGGGGAGATCTCGGATGGGATTTTTGATTTTATGTTTGGTCATTGTGGCACTGATTGTCGCGATTATCATGATCCGCAACAGTATTGTCCGTCATCATAACGCCACGATTCGCGCCTGGTCGGATGTCGCCAGTTATGAACGGCAAAAACTGAAAATTCTGGATGGGCTACAACCGCTGGTCGAGCAATACTCGAGTTTTGAAAAAGGTACGCTTGAAAAAGTCACCGAACTGCGTCAGAACATCGTGAATCTGAATATCAAGGATGCCGATATTGGGCAGTTACAACGCATTGAAAGCCTGAATAAACAGTTGATGCATAGCCTGAATGTGGTGATTGAAAATTACCCGGAGCTGAAAGCCAATGACATCTATCTGAAAATGATGGCTGAAATTGAAGAACAGAATGAAAATGTCGGTGCTGCGATTACCATTTATAATCGCAATGTCGAGCTATTTAATAACCAGATCCAGATTTTTCCACACAACATCATTAACAATATGTTGCTCAGAAAAAAAGTGGTGCGGCCTTTCCGTGATCAAAGCGTGACCCAGAATTTTGATTACCGTCCGAACTTTCACTGAGTGAACAGCAAGATCTGATAAAATTTTGCATCCTTGGCGCATTAACTTATTATAAAAATAGCCAAGGATGCGGCTGTATCTGTCTAAAACTTATAAAATAAAGAATAAAAATTATGCTGGATTATTTAGAGCACTTGCAACAGATGCTGGTCGAGGAATTTTATCGGTTATACGACCATTATCAGGATGATGAAATCTATGCCTGTAGTCTGGTCTTTGACGAATTTTTACTGCTGGATAATCTGGCGATCTCGACTGAACGTAGTATTTTTAAAGATCCAGAAGATCCTCAGCAATATCTGGCGGAACAGGATCGCTGGAATGTCCAGAAATGGCGTTATCGGGCCCACACTTCACCCGACTCAGGACTCATCCCCTTTAAAACCTTGCTGGCCGATTATTTTAAAACCCAGCATAGCTTTGGCCATCCGGTATTGGCACAGCACAAACAGCTGCACGCGACGCATCTGGAGTTATTGCTGGATAGTTTTAAACAGGCCAAACATCGTCTTTCTGAAGCCTATGGTCTGGATCTGGATAGCATCATGTTTTTCATGAGCCTGCCCACCCAAGTCGAATTTGAATGCCAATCTGCACAGACACTTAATCCGGCCCATGTTCATTTACAAGAATTTCTGGCATCCAGACAAACTACTCATTTACCTGCCATGCAGAAACGCTTGAAACTCTCGCAAAACGACAAGGATATTCTGATTGATCTGGAGCAGATGCTGGTGATGGAGCCTTATGACTATTTGCAAGTGGCACAAGATGCCTATTTGCTGACCTTGGAATCCTACTTTGCCGATAGCAATATTTATATCCAGAAACTGATCCAGCATATCGCTGCAATGGCCTCTGAGCCGGATGGCAGCTGCACCTTTAACCGGGAAGATATCCAGCAGCGCTTGCAGCAGTTTTCTGCCCATCCGCCAATATCTCCGGATGTTCTCTAGCTTCAGCGATAAATAAAATTACAGAGCGAATGCTCTACAATGCTGGCGTTTAGTGTAAGAATCAAGGAAAATAGCGCCCTTTAGCTATAACAATCAGCGAACTGTTTTTTCGCCTTGATGTGGAACTCCTATGAAGTTTGAAAAATTAGGTCAGTCGGGCCGTGCCCGTCGTGGTCGTTTAACGCTTGAACATGGTGTGGTGGAAACCCCGATGTTCATGCCTGTGGGTACTTATGGTACGGTCAAGGGCCTGTTACCACGCGACATTAAAGAGATCAAATCTCAAGTCATTCTGGGCAATACTTTCCATTTGTATCTACGTCCAGGACTGGATGTAATTCGTGAACATGGCGGCCTGCACGGATTCATGAAATGGAATAGTCCCATTTTGACCGATTCAGGCGGCTTCCAGGTCTTCAGTCTGGGCGCAATGCGTAAAATTAAAGAAGAAGGTGTGACCTTCCGCTCGCCGATTGATGGTTCAAAAGTATTTTTATCTCCTGAAATTTCAATGGATATTCAGCACACGCTGAACTCTGACATTGTAATGATTTTTGATGAATGTACCCCGTACCCTGCGACGCATGAAGAAGCGCAAAAATCGTTGCAACTTTCTTTACGCTGGGCCAAACGCTGTAAAACCCAGCATCATGACGTGCTGAAAAACCGTAATGCGCTGTTCGGTATTATTCAAGGCGGCATGTATGAAGATTTACGTGATGAATCTTTAAAAGGCCTGCTAGAAATCGACTTTGATGGTTATGCGATTGGCGGCCTGTCCGTTGGTGAGCCAAAAGAGGAAATGATCAAGGTACTGGATTATCTTCCAGAAAAAATGCCTGCAGACAAACCGCGTTATTTGATGGGTGTCGGCAAGCCTGAAGATATTGTGGAAGCGGTACGTCGTGGTGTGGATATGTTTGACTGCGTGATGCCAACCCGAAATGCACGTAACGGTCACTATTTTGTGACAGACGGCTTGGTGCGGATCCGTAATAGTAAATATCGTCATGACCAGAGTCCACTCGATCCGCATTGCGACTGCTATACCTGCCAGAACTTTACCCGTGCCTATTTATTCCATCTTGAGAAATGTGGAGAAATGCTCGGCTCTATGCTCGGTACGATTCATAATCTGCGCTATTACCTGCGTTTGACTGAAGCGATGCGTGATGCATTAGACAACGGTACATTTGACGAATTTGTTCATGACTTTTATGCCCGCCGTGGCCTGGAAGTGCCACCTTGTCCGCAAGATTAATCCATCAGTATTTGCGCTGAGGAAAAAGACAATGTAAATTGCAAGAATATATCAATTTATTATCGAGTTGATCACCAGTTTTTTATTTTAGGAAAATGTAATGAGCCTTTTTATTTCGACTGCTCACGCTGCAGGTGAAGCTGCACAACAACCAAGCATGATGGCGAACCTTTTGATGATTGCTGTTTTTATTGCAATCTTCTATTTCTTGATCTGGCGTCCTCAATCTAAACGTGCCAAAGAACACCGTGCTTTGGTCGACAGCCTTGGCGTTGGCAGTGAAGTGGTATTTGCAGGCGGATTAATGGGCAAAATCACCAAGATTGAAGGTGACTTCGCAGTGGTTGAATTGAGCCGTGGTGTAGAAGTCAAAGTTCAACGTGCAAGTGTGATTTCAGTCCTCCCTGAAGGCACTTTAAATAACCTTTAATCAAAAATAGTCGTGCCCTCGCACGACTTTTTCATTTTAAGAAGAAAACGAATGCGTTACCCAGCATGGAAATATGTACTGATCCTGGTTGTCCTGGTGATCAGTACCTTATATGCCCTGCCAAGTTTGTATCCAGATGAACCTGCTGTACAGATTTCGGGTGCCAAAGCCGGTACTCAAATTGATGCAAGCATCGTACAAAAAGCAGAGCAAATTTTAAAAACTGAAAATATTGCCACCCATGACAATAGCTTTGGCAACAATGCAGCCTTATTACGTGTAGATTCAAGTGAATCACAGCTTAAAGCCAAAGAGGCTTTACGTCGTGGTTTAGGTGATGATTACGTGGTTGCACTGAACCTTGCCCCGACCACCCCAGAATGGCTGCAAAAAATTGGTGCCAAACCAATGAAGCTTGGCCTGGATTTACGTGGTGGTGTTCACTTCTTGCTTGAAGTGGATATGGACAAGGCCATTTCCCAGCGCATGGAAACCTCTGCGACGGATCTACGTCGTCAGTTGCGTGATAACAACCTGAAATTTAATAGCCTGAATTTAAGCAACAACACCATTGTGATGCAGTTTGCCAACAATGATGATCGTTCTGCAACGATGGACTTCTTGCGCCGTAATGGCAATGAGTTTACCCAGCAGGCTGTTGCGACCGAGACCGGTTCGACCTTACGTCTAAACTATACTGATGTGCGTAAGCAAGAAATTGAATCTTATGCTGTCAATCAGAACTTGACCACTTTACGTAACCGTATTAACGAGTTAGGTGTGGCAGAAGCACTGGTTCAAACTCAGGGCAGCAACCGTATTGTGGTTGAGCTTCCTGGTGTGCAGGATACCGCTGAAGCGAAACGTGTCTTAGGTCGTACCGCGAACCTCGAGTTCCGTCTGGTGTCTGACCTGAATGATCAATATATTGATCCATATACCGGTCAGGCAACGGGTGCATTGCCACCAGGCACAGAAGTCTTTGCTTATGAGTCACTGGACAGTGGTCGTCAGCTCCTCTTGAACCGTAACCGTATCTTAACCGGTGAACGTGTTCAGAATGCATCAAGTGGCTTTAGCCAAGACACAGGCGGTGCTGAAGTTAACATTACCTTGGACAGCGCAGGCGGCAAACTGATGTCGGATGCGACCCGTAATGCGGTCGGCAAACGTATGGCCGTCTTGTTCATCGAGAACAAACAACGCATTAATTATGTGGAAGATCCTGCGACCGGCACTCAGACTGAAGTTCGTACACCATATACTGAGTCTGTAGTAATTAACGCTGCAACCATTCAGGCAGTACTGGGCTCTCAGTTCCGTATTACCGGTCTGGACTCACCGCAAGAAGCTGCTGAACTTGCCTTGATGCTGCGTGCAGGTGCGTTGGCTGCACCAATGTATTTTGTTGAAGAACGTGTGATTGGTCCAAGTCTGGGTCAAGAGAACATCGACAAAGGTGTACTTTCAACTCAGATCGGTTTCCTTCTGGTTGCCATCTGGATGGTGGTGTTCTTCCGTGTGTTTGGTGTGATTGCCAACTTTGCACTGGTCTTTAACCTGGCGATGATTCTGACAGTCATGTCTTGGATTGGCGCTTCCCTTACCCTTCCGGGTATTGCCGGTATCGTCATTACCATCGGTATGGCGGTCGATGCCAACGTACTGATCTGTGAACGAATACGGGAAGAAATGAAATGGGGAGCTTCGCCAAAACAGGCGATTGTGGCCGGTTATGATCGTGCCTATAACACCATTTTCGACTCGAACTTGACCACATTCCTGGTGGCGTTCATTCTGTTCGCGATTGGTACAGGTCCGATCAAAGGCTTTGCCGTAACCCTGATGATTGGTATTGTCTGCTCGATGTTTACTGCCATTACAGTAACGCGTGCCGTGGTACAGCTCATTTATGGCAAAAAACGTAACTTGAAAAAGTTGAGCATTTAAGGAGATCACTGATGACTGAAAATACTCAACTGAATCAAAAACAGTACGGTCGCCCGGAAGACGAACGCATTATTCCGTTTATGAAGATTGCGATGCCTGCGGCATTGTTTTCAATCATCCTAACCGTTGCGAGTATCTTCTTTATTGCCACCAAAGGCCTGAACCTTGGTTTGGACTTTACCGGTGGTGTGGCAGCCGAACTCAACTATACCAATCCGGTCAAACCTGAAGATGTCTCCCAGGCATTGAGCCAGGCAGGCTTTAATGATGCTGTGGTGCAAACTTTAGGTTCTGAACGTGACCTGATGGTGCGTATGCCGGTTCAGGAAGACATCGAAGCTGAAGACCTGACCAAAGCGGTTACAGCAGCGGTGCAACTGCCAAATAATGCGGCAGAAGTACCGAAGGTCGATGTCGTCGGTGGCCAGGTCGGTAATGAGCTCTATGTCCGTTCTGGCGGTGCTGTGGCATTGGCGCTCCTGCTGATGCTGGTCTATGTCACCATCCGCTTCGAGTTCAAACTGGCGATCGGCGCGGTCTTGTCGCTATTCCATGATATTGTCGTCACCCTCGGGATTTTTGCGATGATGCAGTGGCCATTTGACCTCACGGTACTGGCAGCATTACTGGCAATCATCGGTTTCTCACTGAACGATAATATCGTGGTCTCTGACCGTATCCGTGAGAACTTCCGTAAGATTCGTGGTGCAGAACCGGTCGAAATCATTAACATTGCCCTGACTGAAACGCTGCGTCGTACCATTCATACCTCTATGACCTTATTGCTGGTGGTGCTTGCCATGATGCTGATGGGCGGCGATGGTCTGAAATGGTTCTCGATCGCGATGTTTGTTGGTGTCTTTGTCGGGACCTATTCGTCCATCTATATCGGTACGGCCTTTGCCTTGTGGCGTGGTCTAAACCGTCAGGACTTTATTGTTCAGGTGAAACCAGAATTTGAAGACGAGAACCAGATTCCATAATCTGTTCTGTTTCATGTTCATCGTTCAGCCCGTCTTATGATGGGCTGAATTATTTCTGCCGTTTGAATATGTGGCAGCGGGAATAATCGCAATGACTGGATGGATTTTCTCAATATCAGTTTTCTGGAAAACCACCTTTCTGCTTTCATCCAGACTTTGAAATTCATAATGATCCTGAGTTTCACTGACCAGTTGCAAAATGAGCTGCAAGCCATTGAGCAGATACACACAGAGTATGCCTGCAGTGGATAACTCGGCCTGTTTGTCACAAACCAGCCACCAGCCCGGTTTTAAGCTGGGAAAATAATACGGCCCTGCTACCCAAATCGCATAATGCTGTGCTTGCAGATGAAAAATATCCTGATTGAATGAGAGCGCTGAATCCAAGGAGATAAGTGCGAATGCCTGCTGTTGCACCACCTGCATTTGCAACAGTACACCTTGCGCTGGAATTGGAGATAATTCAACTTTTGGTTCAGTCGACTGATCTAGAATGAGCACATCTAGACCCAGTTGTTGTTCCAGTTCCCTTGCTGCCTTCTCCCCGATCTGACGTTTGCTATTCAGTAATTGCGCAATATATGAGGCTGACAAACCGAAATGCTCACAGATTTCTTTGCCAGTTTTAAATTGCTGTGTCTCGATCAGCAGATCAATGACCTTGGCCAGATTATTTCGTCTACGTTCAAATATTTCAGTCGCGCTCATCTCGGTCTGTTGGTCTATTTTTTTATGCATGTAATTTAAATACCTTACAATAAAAAAGCCCGCAATTGAATTGCAGGCTTTTTAAACTTACATAAGAGCAATTAAGTGCCCTGTACCAGACGGCGCGCGCTGATAATTCCCGGCTGCTGTTCTAGACGGGCCAATAGCTTGGAAAGTTGTGCCAAACCTTTGACTTCAATCAACAGCTTCATATTGGCAATACCATCCGCTTCCGAAATGGTATTCACCTGGCGGATATTGATCTGATCCGAGAAAATCACTTGCGTCAGATCTTTGAGCAAACCGCGTCGATCATAAGCTTCCACCACAATCTGTACGCTCTGACCGCGAGTCGGCTGCATTTCCCAATCGGCTTCTACCGCACGCTCAGGCTCTTGAGAAATCATACGCACATAGTCCGGACAAGCGACCTTATGAATGCTCACCCCCCGATTCAGAGTGATATAACCTGCAATTGACTCACCATGCACCGGTTGGCAACATTGCGCGACATGCAATTCCACGTTATCCAGACCGTCGATCAGAATCCCGTGCGCTGACAGCGTATGACTGGCACGCGGGTTCAGGGCAGGTTTTAGCACCAGTTCAGGTTCGTCCTGATCCAGATGCATATGGCGGTTCACCTGATTAATCAGAGCATGCAAGCTGATATCGCCATTGACCAGATTCACCAGAATGTCATCACCGGTTTTGACATTGAAGTGGTTGCAATAATCACTCAGATCAATCGATTTCGGATGAATTGCCAGACGTGACAATTCTTTGTTCAGTACTTCACGGCCGACTTCCAGGTTCTTGCTGCGATCCTGTTGACGGAACCAGTGACGCAACTTATCTCGCGCACGGGCAGTCTTGATATAACCCAGCGAATTAACCAGCCAGTCCCGGTTCGGTTCCCGGTCTTTTTTGGTCAGAATTTCAACCTGTTCACCAGTTTTCAGAGTGTAGGTCAGCGGCACATAGCGCTGATTCACCCGTGCGGCATAGCACTTGTTCCCGACCTCGGTATGTACATGATACGCAAAGTCGAGCACGGTCGAATCACGCGGCAGCTCTTTGATATCGCCATCACGGCTAAACACATAGATCTTTTCAAAGCCTTCAAAATCTTGAATATGCTCAAAATTCTCTATTTCATCTTCAGATTCTTTATGTGCACTGCTTTCATTACGTTCTTGATAATGCTCAAGTACCGCACGCAAGGAATGCAGACGATGGTTAAAGGAGCGATCTGTGGTTTTCGCGCCTTCTTTATAATTAAAGTGTGAACACACCCCAAGTTCAGCTTCGTCATGCATTGCATGAGTACGAATCTGCACTTCAAGTGACTTGTTCTCGGCAATCACCGCAGTATGTAAAGAACGATAACCATTGGCTTTGGGATTGGTAATGTAATCATCAAACTGATGCGGAATATGGCGCCAGATCTGATGCACAATACCTAAAGTGTGATAACACTCCGGCACACTTTTCACCAGTACCCGTAAAGCACGAATATCATAGAGCTGGTCAAAGCTCAGGTTCTTGCTTTTCATTTTTCGATAAATCGAATAAATGTGCTTCACCCGGCCATTAATTTCAGCTTCGATGCCATGCTCAGCCAATTCATTGCGTAATTTATCAATCACAAACTGAATATACTGTTCACGCTCCAGACGCTTTTCATTCAGTAAGGAAGCAATTTCTTTATAACGTTCCGGCGCAAGATAACGGAAAGCCAGATCTTCCAGCTCCCACTTCAACTGAGCAATGCCCAAGCGGTGTGCCAGTGGCGAGTAAATGGTCAGAATTTCTCGGGCCACCCGTTCCTGACGCTCACGCGAGGAATTGGCCAGTTCACGCAAGGCATAGGTACGTTCGGCCAGCTTGACCAGAACGACACGTACATCTTCGGTGACCGAGATCAGCATTTTGTAAATGCCAGACAGATGTTCACGCTGGTTATTATTGAAATGATCTTCCAGGCGTTTATTTTTTTCGATCAGCTCAGACAGCTTACCCATGGCAAGCGTACCTTTGACCAGGCTATGCACCTGTTCGCCGAACTGTTCCAATACTTCACTGAGTGGCATGACGCCTTCACGAACAGCACGATACAGCATGGCTGCGGACAAAGTATCTTCATCGACATGCAGATGCGCCAGAATATCCGCCATTTCAATACCAGTATAAAAGGTATTGGAGCGGTGCTGAACCGTACTTTGCAGCTCTCTTTCTAATGTTAAGTGGGCGACTTCTTCGAGCTGCGTTAAAGGTGCGCCATCTAATATGCCACGAACCCGATCCAACCATTCAGTCAGATCCTGGTGTGCTTGTTCGGCATGTTCTACAGTCGTCTCCTGTGACAACTCATTGAGTCGTCCAGGGAGTTGCTCACGTACTGTGACCATACCCGTCTCCTACTTTTAAAAACATCATTTCTTTAATCGTTTATTTGATTTTCTTTTTCGAACAATGCGATTGATTCAACATGTCCAGTATGTGTAAACATATCCATCACGCCCGCTTGGGTGAGACGATAGCCCTGTTGTACCAAGAGTCCTGCATCTCTGGCGAGTGTCGCAGGATTACATGACACATAAACGATTCTTTTAGCTCCAAACTGAGGGATATAATGCATCACTTCTTCTGCCCCGGCACGTGGCGGGTCGATTAATAATGCATCAAAACCTTGATTTGCCCAAGTGTGGTGCGAGAAATCTTTGGTTAAATCTTGTGAATAGAACGATATTTGTGCAATACCATTGTTTTTGGCATTTTCCGCACCACGTCGAACCATTTCATCACTTCCCTCGACCGCAATCACCTGACCCGACGCACCAACACAGCGCGCAAGAGGTAAGGAAAAGTTTCCTAATCCACAAAAGAGATCCAGAACCCGTTCACCCTGTTGCAGTTGTAGCAAATCACATGCCAATCGTACCATTTGCGGATTGATGCTTGAATTTACCTGAGTAAAGTCCAGAGGATTAAAGCCGAATTTCACATCAAAGTCATCAAGACCATAGTGTAAGCGTGCAGATGCTTCTGTATCATCTATTCGCGAAAGCGTTTCTTTGCCAACAGGCTGCAGATACAGTTGCCAGCCTTTCTGTAACGTAAATTCGCGCAATTGGTTGACATCATCGGCAGATAATTTTGCAGTTTCACGCACCAGCAGCGCAATGTCCTGATCCCCCATGGCCAATTCTATATGACCGATGTCGGCCTTACCATTCAGACCTTGCAGCAATTGTTTAAGACGTGTAACCGAGCCAAACTCGCGATCCAAGATCATACAGCGATCAATCGGTGTCAGTTTGTTGGACTGATTCTCACGAAAACCCACCACCAGCTGATCCTTGGAAGGTAGATAACGCACCCCAATCCGGGCTTTACGGCGATAATCTTCACGTTGTGAACGTAAAGGCGGTAGCCATTGATCAGGCTGGATTCCAGCAAAATGCTGTAGATGCGATTTCAGCACATTCTGTTTCAGTTCAATCTGCGCATCCGCAGCGATATGCTGCATATTACAGCCACCACAGATCCCAAAATGCGGACACACCGGCTTCACGCGAATCTCGGAAGCGTCGCTCAACAATTCAAGACTGTCGGCTTCTTCGAGTTTTTTAACTTCACGGGTAATGCGGGCACGCACGGTTTCACCCGGCAAGGCATAACGGATAAAGACTTTCTTACCATGTTTATGCTGCGGATGATCCGGATGTGAACCATAATGAGCGATACCACGTCCCTCATGCGATAGTGACTCAACCTGAAAAATGTACTCGGGTTGCTGGATAGGACGTGCTTGTGCTCGATGTTTCATGAAAACCTAGGGTATGGAGATGGGAAAATCAAATTGGGTAAATTCAGTTCGTTGCGAAGTCTCACGCCAAACTGATAAAAAGTCCGCATGCTGCGGTTGAGTCTGCAAATATTGAATCGTGCTTTGCAGCAGATGCTGATAATCCGGCAGTAACAGCTGGCCTTTTAACAGCAACCAGCGGATATACACCAGCCAGGTATTCAGGACATCACCTTCACAATAAGACGTCAGTTCGGTCCATTGCTGATTGCGGACATATTCCGGAACCCGATAGGCTCCGTCACCGCGCTTGCCTGGATAACCCAGCAAATGTGCAACATCATCCAGCTTCTGGAAATGACGGGCATGAAACATGGCCATCACATCCATCAGGTCAACATGACGATGATGGTAACGATTCTGGTAGTTATTATAACGCTTTTGCGTATCAATTTCGCCCTGATCGAACAGACTCGGTGCAGAGAGTCCATGATACATGGCGCGGTATAAAATTACTGGTAAATCAAACTGTGAGCCATTCCAACTCACTAGAGTCGGATGTCGCTTGTCAAAAATGGACAAGAATTTTTTCAAAATTTCTGCTTCAGAATGCTGTTCTCGACTAAAGGAAAACAGCTTTATACCCTGTTCATCCATCCATAAACCGGAAATACAGACAATTTCATGCAGCGGTAAACGCTGAAAATCAGAGCCTGAATCCTGACGGCGTAATTTGGTCAGGGCCTGATCCAGATCTGCTTCGGGCAGGTCCAGACCAAACAGATGCGCGCCTGATTTGAGATCGGTTTGGGTTTCAATATCGAAAGTTAAAACAGGCAGGCGCATAAAACAGTGCTCAAATAATTATTCAGGATCTTGTACAGAGAATAACCCTGTAGACAAGTAACGGTCACCACGGTCACAGATAATACACACAATCACTGCATCCGGATGTTCTTCCGCCAGTTTAATCGAGGCCCACACTGCCCCACCAGAAGAGGTTCCGGCACTGATGCCTTCTTTCTGTGCCAGCTTGCGCATGGTTTTTTCAGCTTCGATTTGTGGAATATCAATAATGCGATCCACACGGCTACGGTCGAAAATGGTTGGCAGATATTCTTCTGGCCAGCGACGGATTCCGGCAATGCTTGAACCATCAGATGGCTGTAAACCGACGATCTGAATATCAGGATTCATTTCTTTCAGGTATTTCGACACACCCATGATGGTGCCGGTGGTACCCATAGAACTGACAAAATGGGTAATTTTGCCACCGGTTTGCTGCCAGATTTCTGGACCCGTGGTCAGGTAATGCGCTTCGACATTGTCCGGATTTCCGAACTGATTCAACACCAGCCCCACGCCATCATTCTGCATTTGAGCAGCAAGATCACGTGCACCTTCCATGCCCTGCTCTTTGGTTACTTCAATTAGCTCGGCACCATACGCACGCATCGCGTCCTTACGTTCCTGACTCATATTGTTCGGCATGATCAGCTTCATTTTATAGCCACGCATTGCTGCGACCATCGCCAATGCAATCCCCGTATTTCCGCTCGTTGCCTCAATCAGGGTGTCACCCGGTTTGATCTGCCCACGCTTCTCGGCCTGCATGATCATATTATAGGCCGGACGGTCTTTGACCGAACCTGCCGGGTTATTGCCTTCGAGTTTCGCGAGTACTGTAGCTTGAGTGTGACTTGCCAGACGCTGTAAACGCACCAGCGGCGTTTTGCCTACATAATGGTCTAACAAAAATTCATCTGCTTGAAAATCAGGGATGGTATTACTCATTATTTGCACCTATATCGAGGTGCGGCTATTGTATGAAAAAATGCTTTTCCCTGCACCCATTTAGCAAGGCTTTTTCAGAAAGCTCACTAAAACTCACACACTATCAAGTCATAAACTACATTTCCCGATAATTTAGCCAGGTGAAGCAGCTCGCTAATGAAGATGAAAATACTATTTCAGTCTGGCACTTTTACAGATTGAAATTTCGTGCGTCTTAGTCTTGCTGTACCTGAGCAAAATTAACTGAAATCTCTTGTATTTTTAACTGCTAATCCGAAGCTTTATAAAAATTATGCTTAAATTTTAACTGTCGATTTAAAGCATGCTAATATGCCAGGCATAAAGAAAATACTGCTTAAATCATGTCAACGATCAACAAAAAGCTGTTTAAACGCCTACACTTAAATCATGCCTATGGACAGCTGATTGCGCTGATTTTTGTGCCGATTACCATTTTGGCCTGTGTCGGCGCCATGCTGGTGTTGACTGAAACCTCGAATGCCGCACGTGCCCAGCAGAAGCAGATGGCCATTGCGATTCTGACCCGCTTTCAAGGTACTTCAGAATATGCATTGGATATCTTGAATCTGTATCCCTGGCAATATGACCAAGCCCACAACGCCATGCAGAACATGCTGAATGAAAAGCATCTGGTTCGAGCAGCGGTTCTGGACGAAAATGGCAAGAACCGTTTGGGCATCGGTTTTCAGGAACAGGCGCCTTGGCCAGAATTTGAGAAAAGCGGTAATTTTGTTGGCCCGATTCTGCATCAAGATAATCATATCTATGCCATTAAAGTGAATGAAAACACTTTTTCTACCGGCTGGCTGGCAATTGAGCTGGATAATCAGCCGCTAGCAATTGCCCGTTACCGAGTACTGATCGTACTGATTGCGACCGGATTACTGACTTTATTATTGTTATTACTTTGCTTGAATTTCTACTCACGGCGCTGGATCGCCCCAATGTATGAGATTCGTATGCAATTGCAACGCCTGAATGCCGATACCCTCGGCCAGCATATGGTGATTAACAGCACCGGCGAGCTGCGTTTATTGCAACGTGATATCGCCAATGTGGTGAAACGTTTGCATTTCAGCTTTCTGGAACTGCGTGAACATACCGAACAGACCGAAGACGATTTACGCCGCACCCTCGACACTTTAGAAGTCCAGAATATTACCTATCGTCAGGCACGCGACCAGGCGATCTCGGCCAACCAGGCCAAGTCGGTGTTTCTGGCCAATATTTCCCATGAATTGCGCACCCCGCTGAACAGTATTGATGGTTTTATTCATCTGTTGTTACGTCAGGGCAATCTCAGCAACGAACAGAGCCTGTATTTGCAGACCATTCGTAAGTCTTCGGCGCATTTGCTGGCACTGATCAATGATGTTCTGGATTTTTCCAAAATTGATGCCGGCAAACTGGAACTGGAAACGGCACCTTTTGATCTGGAAGAAGCGATTTTTGATGTGATGGACATGTTGTCACCTCTGGCAGCACAAAAACATATTGATATGGCCTTCTATTATGCAGATGGTGTGCCAAAACACATTATTGGTGATGCGCTACGATTTAAACAGATTCTGACCAACCTGATTTCCAATGCGATCAAATTCACTCCGGATGGAGAAATCATTGTCCGGGCACGCATGGAACATGATGGAATGGATCAGTGTGTGCTGCATTTTAGTGTACAGGATAGCGGCATTGGCCTGAGTGGTACCGACCGTAAAAAGCTGTTTGAGTCCTTCTCGCAGGGTGATACCTCGGTGACCCGTCAGTTTGGCGGTACCGGTCTTGGTCTGGCAATTTCCAAACAGCTGGTGAACCTGATGCATGGCCAGATTGGTTTTGAAGACAACCAGGAACGTGCCCCGACCGAAAAAGGCTCGACTTTCTGGTTTACTGCCCAGTTCCTGGTCGATGAAGATACCGTGATTGAGCATCCTGATTTTAGCGAATTGACCGTGGTGTCTTATCTTGCACACCCGGCAACCGCGAATGTGTTGCGTCATTATCTGGAAAATTATCAGGTTAAACATATTGAATGTGCATCGATTCTGGATCTGTTTAGCCGTCTGAATCATTTACAGAATAGCGAAAATACCTGGCTGATCGTCGATCATAGTGGTGACAGTGAAGTCTTGTTACGCGAAATCCGTTCACGTTATCAGGGTCATCTGGCTGTCTATGGTTATCAGATGCAACTGGATCCAGGCATGCTCAATGACCATCGTGCCCGTGCCCTGCATCAGCCACTCAGCCGCAGCGCGCTGATTCAGTTACTCGGCAATCAGCCGGTCTTCGATCAGGAACAGCATGAAGAATTCAATGGTCAAGGCCTGCATATTCTGGCCGTGGATGATCATTTGCCCAACCTGATTGTTCTGGAAGCCTTGCTGGGCGAACTCAATGTCACCACGACCAAAGCCCTCAGCGGACAGGAAGCGATCGATATTATTCAGCGCCGTTATGAACAGGAACAACCGGCGTTTGATCTGGTGTTTATGGACATTCAGATGCCGGTGATGTCGGGGATCGATACCACCCGTGCCATTCGCTCGCTGGAATCGACCTTTGAAAATCATAGTCGCCTGCCAATTATCGCCCTGACGGCGCATGCACTTTCTGATGAAAAACATAAACTGCTGCAAAACGGCATGGATGATTATGTCACCAAGCCGATTCAGATCGAGCAGATTATCCAAATTTTGACGCACTGGACCACCGAGCATTTTAAACGGATTCCGGTACTGGAACGTGCCAATGTGATTGATGCTCTGGATCCGAATATTCTGGACTGGCAGCAAAGCCTGCAACTGGCAGCCAATAAGGAGGATCTGGCGGTAGACCTGTTACGCATGCTGGTAGACAGCTTTGCAGATGAACTCGATGAAATGCAGCAACTGATTGAACTGGAAGATTTCCCACAACTGGAACATGTGTTGCATCGTCTCTATGGCGCGACCCGCTATGTCGGTGCTCCTACTTTGCAAAAAGTCACCGGTGGCCTTGAGCAGTTCGTTTCTACCTTGCGTAAAGAGCGCCGTAAGGCCGATGAAAGCTTTGTTCAAGAGGTACTGAAATATTTTGATGAACTCAAAGCCGTGGTTGAACAGGTTGAACAAGCTGCCCAGCAAATTTTGAAGCAACATTTAAATTAAACCTCTGAAGCTGCTCAGTTCTTAACTTACTCAAGTGTGACTGAGCTGTCATGCAAGCCTAAAGGCTGCATGCTATGCTCAAGCCAGGAAAAATAAGGAAGAATGCCATGTCACTCGTGCGCTTGGAAAAAAATAACGGCATTGCCACTGTTACATTGAATCGTCCGGATAAACGCAATGCCATGAGCTTTGCCCTGCTGCGCGAACTGGTAGCGACTGCACAGAAAATCAAAAAAGATAAAAGCATCCGTTGTGTGATTTTAACGGGTGAAGCCCAAGTCTTTAGTGCCGGTATTGATCTGGCCGATTTAAATAATCCTAAAAATCGTGCTTATGCTGCCTGGGAGCTGATTCGTCCGGGTCAAAGCCTGTTTCAAAAAGCATTTCTGGTCTGGCAGGAATTACCGGTTCCGGTGATTGCCGCGATGGAGGGCTTCTGTTTTGGTGCCGGGATGCAGCTTGCCCTGGCCGCAGACATACGCATTGCCCATCCTGAGACCAAAATGTCAATTATGGAAACCCGTTGGGGACTGGTGCCAGACATGGGACTCAGCCGCTCACTGAAAGGCCTGATTGGTATTGATCTGGCAAAAGAGCTGACTTTGACTGCCCGGATTTTTGAGGGCGAATATGCCAAAGAAATCGGTCTGATCACCCATGTCGATGAACAGCCACTAGGAAGAGCACAAGCCTTGGCTGAAGAAATGCTGCAACGTTCCCCAGATGCGCTGATGGCCTCTAAATTTGTACTGGATGCCATGCAGCATCGTCCGAACAAATCCCTGCGTATGGAAAAAATCTGGCAATTGAAATTGCTGCTGGGTAAAAATAGCCAGCTGGCCCGTAAAAAAGACAAGAACCCAGAGGTTCAGTTTGTACCGCGCCAATATAAATAAGTCGAGTCTGAGTCAAAGCAAGGAATAAGAGAAAGTATGCAGTTGAATCGCGATACTAAAATTGCCTTTTTAGGTATGGGGCTGATGGGCACTCGTATGGCCACACGTCTGCTTCAGGCAGGTTTTCAGGTGGCGGTTTGGAACCGTACATCATCTGCCTGTGAGCCCTTGCTGGATCTAGGTGCAACTACGCTATCTTTGGATAAGATTACAGATTACCCGGTGATTCTGACCTGCCTGGCAGATGATCAGGCAGTGCAATCTGTTTTTGCTCAGATCGAACCGTATTTGCTTACGGAGCAAGTGATTGTAGATTTCTCCAGCCTTTCAGTACAGCAAACCCAAACACTTGCAGCACAAGCACAGGCCAAGAAAGTAACCTGGATTGACTCTCCGGTTTCAGGCGGTACCGCCGGGGCTGAACAAGGCAGTCTGGTGATTTTTGCTGGTGGTGATGCCACGACGATTGAAAATCTTAATCCGATCTATGCAGTACTTTCACAACGCGTGACCCGCATGGGTGATACGGGTACCGGTCAGGCGACTAAAATCTGTAATCAGCTGATTGTGGCTGCCAATAGCACCTTGATCGCAGAAGCGGTCGCCCTTGCTGGACTTGCCGGGGTGGATACACGTTTACTGGCGCCTGCGCTGGCGGGTGGTTTTGCTGACTCCAAGCCTTTTCAGATTCTGGCCCCCCGTATGGCCACGCAAACTTTTGAACCGGTGCAATGGAAAGTGCAGACTTTATCCAAGGATCTGAATAATGCCGTGCAACTGGCACAAAGCTTTGACCTGGATGTTCCGGTGGCGACTCAAGCTTTAACGCAGTTACATGCTCATCAAGCCCAAGGCTTTGCCGAAGCAGATCTGGCTACTGTAATCCAGCAACTAAAACATTCATAACGCTTGATTGATGCGGCCTTGAATATTGAAGAGAAAGACATGATTAAACTTGCCGTCAACCTGTCGATGATTTTTACCGAAGTGCCGCTGATCGAACGTTTCGCGCTGGCTCGTGCACAAGGCTTTAATCATGTGGAAATCCAGTTTCCTTATGAACTTACGATTGGCCAGATTCAAAACCAGCTCAGCACCCATCAGCTAAACTTGTGCCTGATTAATGTACCGGCAGGTGATTTAATGCAGGGCGGTCATGGTCTGGCTGGCATTCCAGGACAGGAAATCGAGTTTCGTCATGCGGTTGAGCAGGCCATCCAGTATGCCACGACGTTGAATGTACCCCGGGTCAATATTCTGGCAGGAAAACAGCCCTTGGACTGTGATCTGTTGCCCTGCCTGAATACGCTGGCGAGTAACCTGAAAATGGCCTGTTCAATGCTGCTTGAGCATCAAATTGAACCGGTCTTTGAAATGATCAATGGCATCGATATGCCACGTTTTTTGATTCAAAATGTTGCTCAAGCACAGGAAATGCTGGAAGCGGTACATCATCCGGGCTTAAAAATGCAGTATGACTGTTACCACATGGCAATGATGGGCGAAGATGTACTGGAAACTTTGCAAGAAAATATTGCCTCGATTGGTCATATCCAATTTGCGGATTGTCCGGCACGGCATCAACCCAATACGGGTTCAATTCAATATCATGATATATTTCAGTGGTTAAAACATAGTCAATATCAAGGTTATGTCGCTGCCGAGTATAAACCTAGCGGACATTCCAACGATTCCTTTGACTGGAAAGCTGAGTTCTTTCCGGAGCATGACTGAGTGGACTGCGGCTTCATTTGAAATTCAGGACTAAAACCGCTATATTAGACCATGCATAATTGTTAGGAAATTACACTCCCCATGAATTTAGAACCATCGCCCAGCGCTTCTAATTCTCACGATCTTACTATGAATTCAAATTCTCAAGCTGTACAGGACTGCTTAAAAGTCGTACATGCTGCACTTGAAGATGTAAAAGCAAAAGAAATTGTTGAGCTTGATGTCAGCGGTATCAGTAATGTGGCTGATGCTATGGTCATTGCAAGCGGTACATCGACACGTCATATCAAATCATTGGCCAATAACGTTGCTGAAGAAGCACGTAAAGCTGGCTTCCGCCCTCTTGGTATTGAAGGCGAACGTGATGCTGAATGGATCCTCATCGACCTTGGTTATGTGGTGGTTCATTGTATGCTTCCAACAGCGCGTAAATTCTATGACCTAGAAAGCTTATGGCGCAATCCTACAGATACTGAATCTGTAGCGTAAAAACCGAATATTCAAAAAAGCGACCTGTGTAGGTCGCTTTTTTATTGCCTGTTCATCTAACTTTATAAGCATTAATACAACTCAATCTGTTCGCTATTTTTTAATTTCCATCTTGTCTTATGCACCGATTTGATTGGTATTTTAGGATCAATTCATCATCAACATAGACGTTCGATGATCACTCAATCATCCTTTTCCCAAGATATAAAATAAAAAATCCCCCTTTATTAAAAGGGGGACTTAGGAGGATTCTAATGATTTAGATGATTAGTGACCCGTACCATTAATGGCTTTAGTCATATCTTCCACCACTTTCTTGGCATCACCAAAGATCATCATGGTCTTGTCATTATAGAACAAGTCATTGTCGAGACCCGCATAACCGGTTGCCATAGAACGCTTGATCACCATAATCGTACGTGCCTTATGGGCTTCCAGAATTGGCATACCATAAATTGGCGATGTTGGATCATCTTTCGCCGCAGGGTTCACAACGTCGTTCGCACCAATCACTAGCACCACATCTGTTGCCGGGAAGTCCGAGTTGATCTCATCCATTTCCAGGATGTCTTCATACGGTACGTCCGCTTCAGCAAGTAGTACGTTCATATGACCTGGCATACGACCTGCTACAGGATGAATCGCAAAACGAACCGTTACGCCCTGCTCTTTTAGCAAGTTAGCCAATTCTTTTACCGCATTTTGTGCACGGCCTTGCGCCATACCATAACCCGGTACAATCACCACGCTGTCTGCATTTGACATCAGGAAGCCTGCATCATCTGCCGAGCCAGAACGGTGATTACGTTGGACCTGTTCACCTGCTCCTGCTGTCGGCGCAGCTGCACCGCCCATCGCACCGCCAAACAAAACGTTGATGATTGAGCGGTTCATCGCTTTACACATGATGTAAGACAGAATCGCACCTGAAGAACCCACCAGTGAGCCTGCAACGATCAACATGTTGTTTTCTAAGGTAAAACCAATACCAGCTGCTGCCCAACCTGAGAATGAGTTGAGTAGCGATACCACCACTGGCATATCACCACCACCGACTGGTGCAATCCATACCCAGCCGAATGCCAGCGCAAGGCCTGTCATCGCCCAGAACGAGGTCATATTACCCGTCAGGAAGAAGTGAACACCAAAACCTAACATAGCAATAAAGATGATCGCCTGAACCGGTTTCACCCATGCACCTGAAATGGTTTTTGCCCATTTCTTTGCAGCCAGTTTACCGTAAGCAAAGACTGATGCTGTAAAGGTAATCGCACCCACGAAACAGCCCACAAACAGTTCAAATAAATGAACACGGCTCATTTCATGGAAATTGACACCATTGGCAGCCAACAGGTCTGGACCTAGTTCAATCAATTTGTTGTTGTGAATAATGGCAGCGACAGCAATCAGGACCGCAGCCAGACCCACTAATGAGTGCATTAGCGCCACAGTTTCAGGCATCTGCGTCATTGGAACTGTACGTGCACGGGCGATACCCACAATTGCACCCAGCACCATTGCACCAATAATCATCCAGACAACCGGATTCTCAGCCACAAAGAAGGTGGTCATGACCGCAATGGCCATCGCGATCATTCCGTAACGGTTACCGGCAATCGCAGTTTTAGGACCTGATAAACCACGTAGCGTCAGGATAAAAAGAACGGCACCAATCAGGTAGAACCAATCCGCATATTCTCGAATCATTTCCATGGATTAACCCTCTTTTTTCTTTTGCTTAGGTTTAAACATTTCCAGCATACGTGCAGTCACTGCAAAGCCACCGAAAATATTGATACTGGCCAGGAACACCGCAATTGCACCAAGCACGCTCACCACATTAATGGTCTGGAAATCTACGCTACCTTCAACGCCGATCACCGGCAGACCAACAGTCTGAATCATTGCACCGACAATAATGATCGATGACAAGGCATTGGTGACCGCCATCAACGGCGTATGCAATGCTGGTGTTACACCCCACACCACGTAGTAACCTACGAAAATGGCAAGGACAAAAATCGTAATTGTTTCAACCATGAGTCTTCTCCTTAACCACGTTTCAGCAGCACTTGGCCGCCATGAGTGACAAGTAGGGCTTTTTGAATTTCTTCTTCTTGATTCAGGACAAAATTCTTATCTGCATCAAATAATGTTTCCACGAAGTTAAATACGTTACGAGCGTATAAAGCAGAGGCTTCAGTCGATACCGTCGATGGAATATTTGGAATGCCGAGAATTTTGACGCCGTTGTCGGTATGCACGGTTTCGCCACATTTTGAACCTTCGACGTTGCCGCCAGATTCTACTGCCATGTCCAGAATCACTGAACCCGGTTTCATTTTCGCAACTGTTTCAGCACGGATTAAACGCGGTGCATCACGGCCCGGTAAAAGCGCTGTGGTAATCACGATGTCAGCATTTGATACCGCTTTATCAACAATTGCAGCCTGATCGCGGATGTATTCTTCACCCGGCATCCAGCCATAACCATTTTTGGCAGCATCTGCAGCTTTTTGCTGCTCTTCAGCAGACATCGGCACGTCTAGCCATTTACCGCCCAGAGATTCAACCTGATCTTTGGCAGTTGGACGCAAGTCCGTGGCTTCAACGATGGCACCTAAACGTTTTGCAGTGGCAATCGCTTGCAGACCCGCTACGCCGACACCCATAATCACCACACGAGCCGGTTTAACCGTACCCGCAGCAGTCATCAGCATCGGGAACATGCGCTGGTATTCAGCCGCAGCCAAAAGCACCGACTTGTAACCTGCAAGGTTGGCTTGAGAAGACAAGACATCCATGTTCTGCGCACGAGATAAGGTTCGTGGCAAAAGTTCCAATGCAAATGCAGACACGTTTTGTGCCGCGAATTGGTCAAGCTCAGTATTACGGTAAGGATCAAACATTGCCACGATAGTGGTATTCGGGTTGAGTTTTTGAATTTCCTCACCTTTCGGTGCACGAACTTTTAAAATCAACTGACTGCCGGTGTAGGCATCATCCGTAATTTTGGCACCAACTTGTTCATAGGCACTATCGATATAGGCAGCTTTAACCCCTGCACCACGTTCGATAATCACGCTATGTCCTGCGCTGATCAATTTCTTTACTGTCTCTGGCGTCGCAGCGACGCGATTTTCACCGACAACAGTTTCGGCTGGAATTCCGATCTGCATGAGCGTTCCTCAAGCTAATTTTTCTTAAGTAAACATCGTGTAAAACGATGCTTCCCCTCAGGATGTGTTCTTGTTGAATTTTTGGATTCTAATCAAACTGTTTGAAATTACCACCTACTATTTATTTAATAAATACCTATATTTTGAACTGATGATTCATAAAAATGATGCTGCAATAGCACATTTATTTAATTCAACGGCTATTCATATTCGATGCTTTTATAAACGATATTCATTCCGCTGAATGAAATATCCAGATTTTACTGGTGTAAATAAGCGCAGATTTCTGATTTATTTTGTTACATTGATGATTCTGACAATGATTGCTGTATTTCCTGATTTAGAAGCAGACTTTCAATTTCTCTAGTCCCTATAGATAGCGGCACTTTAGCTGCGCCGTTTTTTTAGTTTTGACTTTTTTGACAGATTTAGCACTCAAGCAAGAGCACTGTTTTTAGACGTTAAAATCGTATTTTATGAAATGATAGAATTTGATTTGAGCAGATCTTCATCAGACACAATTAATAGATCTGACAAAAAGTAATCGCCAAAATTTTATAAGACTCAGGTCTCAAACAGTCAGATAAAGGGTAGAAAAAAAGCTGGATGACTATTTATTATATTAATGTACTGAACTTGATTCAAAATGGAAAATCTCATTTTCGCACCAAATTTGCGCAATAAAATAGAGTAAATATTCCACTTTTTTGACCTCAGTGCTCTTTTTTATTGTTTTTACTTTAAGCTGCGCTTTAATGAAGCAACCCCATCATTAAAAGATAAAAAATTCTGTAAATATTCACTCATACTTTCTATTTGAAATTGCACTTCTTTCATTAAGCTGCCTGAGTTCTAACAATTTTCAATGCTGGCAATATTTCTCTACTTTTAAAGCAAGAACTTCTGGCCTATAGTGCCCTCAATTTGAACATTATTCTCATTCCTCATTTCAATTCTTCCGGTCTGAATACAAGGTTAGCCCTATGCACACGCCTCTCGATATTAGTCAAAATAAGCCCTTATTATGGCTGATGGCGATTGCATGCGGTTTATGTGCCGGCGCGAACTATTATTGCCAGCCGTTGATTTCATCGATTCAGCAGTATTATCAGGTACCTGAATCACAAGTGGCACTTACTGTCACTTTTGCTCAAATCTCTTATGCCCTGGGCCTGCTGTTTATTGTGCCTTTAGGTGACATGCTAAATAAGACTAAACTGATCCCTTTCCTCATGCTGGGTGCCGCAGCAGGTTTATTTATTTGTGCTAGTGCTGTGAATCTGCCAATGCTCTGGGTCGGCACTATCATTGCCGGACTGTTTTCCGTGGCTGCACAGATTCTGATTCCCTTGGCCACCATGGCGGTCAAACCGGAAAAAACCGGAGAAGTGGTGGGCTTCCTGATGAGTGGCTTGCTGGTTGGCATTCTACTCTCGACCAGTATTGCCGGATTATTTTCCGACCTGTTTCACTGGAAAATGATTTATATCGTCAGTGGCATAAGCATGCTGGCTTTAAGTTTTTATTTGAAAGGAAAACTACCGAGCCTGCCACGTCTGAGAATTAGCTATACAGCAATTTTTAAATCTATGGGAATATTACTCAAGCAGGAACCACGACTGGTTTTTCGTTCACTTACAGGCGCATGTGCTTTTGCTGCTATGAGTATGTTGTTCTCCACCATTGCTCTGCTGCTAACGCAGGAACCTTTTCAGCTTTCTGATGTCATGGTTGGGCTGGTCACGCTGGTGGGTGTATTTGGCGCACTTTCCACGCAGTTCATTGGCAAATGGGCCGATCGTGGCCATATCAGAACACTGAGCTGGATCGGCTGTTCTATTCTGATGGGAAGCTGGTTATTTTTATACTTTGGTGCAGTATCTTTGCTCAGTTATATTCTGGGTTATGGACTGATAAATCTTGGGCTCGCGATTACCCATAGTTGTAACCAGAACGTGATTTTTCGCCTGCGCCCGGATGCCAAATCACGAGTCAATTCACTCTATATGACCTTGTATTTTATTGGCGGTGCCTGTGGTTCAGCCTTAGGCGTATATGCCTGGCATCATGGTGGATGGAGCATGACCTGTCTGGCAGGACTCGGGCTAGCTCTGTGTGCCACCCTATTCGCCCTGCTGGATCAATGGTATCAGGCCAGAACAACTGCATAAGTATTTTACCTCTATTTAGCTGACTTGCGCCGCCGGATAATAAGGCTTATTCAGATCAAGAGTTTGTGAATTTTCTAATAAAATACAGATAAAAACCGGCAATAAGGCTGCCAGAATCCGGCAGCTTTCCTCTAATGATTTATAATTCAACGAGCTGTGATACGTGGCGCCACCCTGCATTATCTGATGGTGCAAGGTAGATAAACGTTGAAATATTCCAGCTAAAATTTCAACAGAATTTCGTTCTTTTAAAGCCTTCTCTATATTCTGTTTCTGTGTTTCCAGATCAGCTTGACAGCTTTCCAGACTAATTTTCTGATGACGATAATCCCAAAAGCTTTGTTCCACATAGGGATTGGCCAAGAGTGAGCAGATCGGCTGGCTGTATTTTCCCCAGAGAATATGATTAATTTTCTGATCCAGATCCTTTTGGCAGAGTGTTTCCATAAACTGATGCAGCTTTTTCTGATCTTGAACCAGATCACACTCATCTGCATAAATCGCCTGAAAGCTGATCCACAGGCTGATAAACTTAAAATCCAGATCCTGATCCAGGTCTAGCGATTTTTTAAACCAGCCTAAGCCCCGATGAATTCTTAGATTAAAATGTGCCGAATTTTGTGCTTTATGGCTTTTATAAATCTCCTCCAATAACAACATGATTATTCTCCTTATTTCTAGCGTTTTTATATTCATCTTTCTCCTATCAAAATATACCATTCCAACCTGACTGGGAATTCCAATTTTATTTCTTGTTTCATTCCCTGGATTTACCGGGCTAGCTCAAGTTCGCCGGGTGATTTTTCTGATTTTATGCTAGTATTACGCCCTCTTTTTGCGACGTCAGCAGATCCGGTTTAAGCCAAAAACCAATAACTGAGTGATCGCATGAATTGCTTCTTCTTTCTTCCATTTCGTTAAGGCGTGATTTTGAATGACTGATCTGACCACCATTGAAAATAAACTTCAACCACGAATCAGTGTTGCGCCGATGATGGATTGGACTACCAAAGACTATCGTTTCTTTGCCCGTCTGTTTAACCCGAATGTGATTATGTACACCGAAATGGTCACCACGGGTGCGATCATTTATGGCGATGCCAAACGTCATTTGGACTTTAATACGGAAGAGCAGCCAATCGTTTTGCAACTCGGCGGCTCGAATCCAAAAGATCTGGCAATCTGTACCAAGATGGCGCAGGACTGGGGCTATAACGAAGTCAATTTAAATGTAGGTTGCCCAAGTGACCGGGTACAAAATAATAAAATTGGTGCCTGTCTGATGGCGGAGCCTGATCTAGTCGCAGAATGTATTGCTGAAATGCGTCATGCGGTGGATATTCCAGTGACCGTAAAACACCGGATCGGAATTGATGATATGCAATCTTATGAAGAGATGCTGCATTTTGTCGATACCGTGGCCAAAACCGGCTGCAATAATTTTATCGTGCATGCGCGGATTGCCTTATTAAAAGGTCTATCACCTAAAGAAAACCGCGACGTGCCACCCCTACGTTATGAAGATGTCTACCGTTTAAAACAGGATCGTCCTGATCTGCTCATCGAGATCAACGGCGGAATTAAAACCTATGCCGAAACGCTGGAACATCTCAAACATGTGGATGGCGTGATGATTGGCCGCGAAGCCTATCATAATCCTTACTTACTGGCTGAACTGGGCCAGTTATGGAATCTGGATGCACCAGACCGTTTTGACATTATGCAACAGATGCTGCCTTATATTGCCCAGCGCATGGCCGAAGGTGCACCTTTATCCATTATTACCCGTCATATTTTAGGACTGTTCCAGAATTTGCCGGGTGCACGTAAATGGCGTCAGGCTTTAAGCGGTGGTAATGCCAAAACCTTGAAAGATGTAGAGACTGCACTTTTTAATATTCAGGAAGCGATGCAGCGTACCGAAGATTATGTACGTGAACATCAACAAGTTGAGTCCTAAACACAAAAAGCACCAATGATCGGTGCTTTTTTATAGCGATTGCGCATGAGTTATTGCGTATACGCCGTGATATTGCCGACCGGAATTGGCTCTTCCTGATAAGAAACATCTTGTAATGCGGGTTCAGCCACTGGTGTAATCAGAGAGCCGGAGACATTCTGGTTCGGTTCATCTACAGGTTCTAGATCATCCAAGGCTGAGGCCAGTTGCTGTAATTCTCGATCCAGTTGCTGACGATATTTTTCAATTTCAATTTCATCAATAAAAGCAAAGGCATCATCTTCAATCGACCAACTATATCCCCCATCCACCTTAAAGACTTTTACATGAATGGGATATTCTTCACCCTGATAATTCAGATGAGAAATGGCCTGAAACTCATTCCCCTGACGCTGGACAATTTTGACCTTTTTCACGGTAAAACGATAGTGTTGATAATCTCGATTGGAATTAAATTCACGTTGCATCTGCGTTTGAATATTTCTGGCCAGTTCATCCATCGAGACAAAATAACTGCATCCAGCCAGACAGGCGACCATCCATAACATCATGATTTTTTTCATAGCGCCCCCTCTTTTTTTCTTTCCACTTCCTGCTTATAGCTGATATACGCAGTATTTTTATCTTTGCTTATTCTGTGACCCATTTTATGCTTTTTTGCAAAAACAATAAACAAACAGCGCTTCGATTAAGACTAAATATTTATGGTTTCTATGGTTTTTTTGAATTAATGATAAAAAATCAGCCATAAAAAAACCCTGATGGATTCAGGGTTTTTTCGATACAGATCGTTTTAAAAATCATCATCACTGGATGGATCACGATGCAGGGCATCATGAATAGCTTCGATCAACTGCTGGGCAATTTCCTGCTTGGAGGCTTTTTCCAGATCGCGTTTATCCAGCTGATAATGCTCGGCAAAGAATACTATCATGGCATTTTCATCCGAAGCAAAACCGATATCCGTACGTGAAACGTCATTGCAGGCAATCATATCCAGCTTTTTCGCGACCAGCTTTCCGGCAGCATATTCTTCAATATTGCGGGTTTCTGCAGCAAAGCCGACCATAAATGGACGTTTTTCCTGCTGGGCAATGGTGGCGACAATATCCGGATTTTTCACCAAGGCGACATTCAGTTCATCACCGGCTTTCTTGATTTTATGCTCGGCTACTTCTGCCACACGATAATCGGCTACTGCAGCTGTCGCAATAAAGATATCGCAACCATTTTCCAGCATTTGCATGCTTTCATTCAGCATTTGTACGGCAGAAGAAACATTCTTACGTTTTACGCCATTCGGGGTATCCAGACTGACCGGACCTGCGATCAGGGTGACATTTGCTCCGGCTGCATAACAGGCTGCAGCCAGTGCAAAGCCCATTTTCCCGGTACTGTGATTGGAAATATAACGCACCGGATCAATCGCTTCGCGAGTCGGGCCTGCGGTAATCGTGACTTGTTTACCCGCAAGCAGGCCAAATTTTTCCGCAATCGCACGTTGAGCTTTATGAAAATATTCAGTCACCTGTCGGGCTAAATCTTCCGGCTCAGGCATCCGGCCCAAACCTACATCCCCACAAGCCTGTGAACCCGCGTCCGGCATGATCACATGCACACCATCTTCGATCAGTGTCGCAAGATTACGCTGCGTTGCTTTGGCTGCCCACATTTGCTGGTTCATGGCAGGTGCTACCCAGACGGGTGCTTTTGTTGCCAGATATAAAGTACTTAAGAGATCATCAGCCAGACCTGCTGCGAATTTTGCCAAGGTATCACAGCTGGCCGGTGCTACTAGCAACAGATCTGCCCAACGTGCTAGCTCGATATGGCCCATACCGGCTTCTGCTTCAGTATCCAGTAATTCGGTATGTACGGGATTGCCCGATAAGGCTTGAAAGGTTAAAGGTGTAATAAAAGCCTGTGCACCGTGAGTCATGACGACCCGCACATTAAATCCGGCATCTTTCAAACGGCGGACCAGAATTGCACTTTTATAGGCAGCAATACCGCCAGTGACGGCCAAAATGATATTTTTATGAGGAATTACACTTAGATCAAAGCTCACGAACAGATTACCTCGCTGTTGCAGTGGGGCTCACAATAGCATTAAATAATCGCATTCCCAAGAGATCGGCTTGCGGGAAAACTGATAATTCATAATAAATAAGTCTAATAACTATGCAATTTTCTATTAAAAACTGGCCGGAACAAGAACGGCCGCGAGAACGCCTGATTCAATATGGCGCAGAAAGTTTATCCGATGCCGAGCTACTGGCCATTTTTCTACGCTCCGGTTCACAGCAGCATTCGGCAGTTGATCTGGCGCGGTTGCTGATTCAACATTTTGGTCATTTGACTGCACTACTGGATGCGCCTTTACAGGAAATCAGCCAGTTTCATGGCATGGGCATCAGTAAATATACCCAACTGATGGCCGTCAAGGAACTCGGACGGCGTTACATTGCCGAGCACCTGAAACAGGATGCACTGGAACTCACCAATTCCAAACGGCTGAGAGATTACTTACGTTTTGAACTGCTCGGTGAAACTCAAGAAGTGTTTGCCGTGCTGTGTCTGGATGCCAGTCTAAGAAAAATTGCCTTTAAAAAACTGTTTTATGGCTCCATCAATGCATGTGATATTTCCATTAATCAATTGTTGCGTTATGCCATTAGCCAACAGGCTACTTCCATTGTGATTGCACATAATCATCCACTGGGCCGGCCCTCTCCATCCAAGGCTGACCTGGCATTGACCCGTCAGATTCAACAAGCCTGCCAGCTGGTAGATATTCATCTGATTGACCATTGTATTATCGCTTTGGAGGGCAGTTTTTCCTTTGCTGAGCAGCAACTCATCAAACCAGAAATGCAGTATTGAATAGCACTTGACAAAGCAGGCACAACTCCACAAGATCATGAAAAAAATTGTGATGATTCCAATAAATGATCGTACGTGACCAGCCAACTGTTTTTAAACTGCTGTTTTCCTGGCGAGGGACGATTTTACCTAAAGTTTTGCCACCTTTGGGCGTGGTAATGCTGATGTCAGCCATCATCGGTGGCTTATCACATATTGGTTATTTTCATTTTCCAGAATTACCCCTGGTCGGCTTTACCCTGATTGGAGTGGTACTGTCGATCTTTCTCGGATTTAAGAACTCGGCCTGTTATGACCGCTGGTGGGAAGCGCGCAAACTTTGGGGCATTTTGATTGCCAATTCACGTCATTTTGACCGTGATTGCCGGATGCTGTCTCAAGGTCGCCGTGAACGTGTAATTCAGCATGTGATTGTCTTTGCCAATGTCCTCCGTGACCGGCTACGCCATCAGACAGCCAATCCGACGGAACTTGTGGAAACCAGCGGCATGAGCCAGCAGGCTGTGACCCAGCTCTATCAGCAGGCCAATGCGCCGCAATATACCTTAAGCCTGATTCAATGGGAGTTAATGCAGGCGCTCAAAGAAGGTGAAATCTCCGACATCATCTATATGCAGATGAATAATCATGTAGCAGAACTAAGTATTGTCCAGACTGGTTGTGACCGGATTGCAACAACGCCTTTGCCTTTTGCCTATTCGGTCTTGCTCAACCGCACCGTCTATTTTTTCTGTTTTATTTTGCCTTTTAGTCTGGGTTCAACGCTTGGTCTGTTTACGCCTTTGCTGGTCGGAATTTTGGCCTATACCTTTTTGGGACTGGATGCTTTAAGTTCGGAAATTGAAGAGCCTTTTGGTACTCAAAGCAACGACTTGCCTCTGGACTCGATGGTGCGTACCATTGAAATTGAACTATTAGGAACGTTGGGTAAACCAACGCCACCACCGATTCAGGCCAAAGATCATAATTTGCTATAATTTATAATTCTTTCCTCGCCCTTTGCTATTAGTAGCGAAGGGAAAATCTTCTCTCAAATGAAAAAGATCGAGGTAAAGGAATGACTAAACAAAACTCTCCCAAATTCCGACCTGCCCCGGTTTAAGACTCGGGACATTACCGAGTTTAATCCAGGGCATATGATCGCCATGAAAATCACTGCCAATCGAAACTTTAAGATCATGTTCAGCAATCATTCGATCCACCATCTGCCGGGTGGAACTTGGCTCAATTGCCGGGGGTAGTTCCACCGCATCTCCACCGAACTTGGCAAAGATTTCAATCAGGTAGCGGATATTGGTCGCAGATAAATCATATTTGGTCGGATGTGCCAGCACGGCGAAGCCGCCACTTTCATGAATCACCTGAATCGTGTCTTCAAGACTCAAGCCATCAAATTTGACATAAGCTTTCTTGCCTTCCTTGATGTATTTATCAAAGGCCTGTTGCGGACGGGTCACAATCCCCTTTTCTACCAGCGTTTTGGCAATATGTGTCCGTGTCACCCGATCAGGGATATGGTCGACTTTGGTCAGTACATCAGCATAAATATCCTCCCCAATTAAAGGAACCAGCAGATCACAAATCTGTTTAGAGCGTTCAGCCCGGATTTTCTTTTGCTGATTGAGGGCTTTTTGTAAAGGCTCAGGATTTTGCATATTTAGCGCGACGATATGCACGCCATAGTTTTTTTTGGTGGCAGGACGTGACCACTGGCTGGATATTTCTACCCCAGAAATGATCTTAATCTCATGATTTTTAGCGGCTTCCTCAGCCAATGCCAAACCGTCCATGGTATCATGATCCGTCAGGGCCAAAGTATGGACGAGTTTTTCCACAGCCGCTTCGACCAATTGCTGAGGACTGAAAGTTCCATCAGAAATATTACTATGTGTATGTAAATCTACGCCGTGCATCTCTATACTATGACATTTATTTGATCAGATTTAGATACTCTAACATGAAAGCACTTTTAGACTTTGTGCCACTCATTATTTTCTTTTATTTATATAAAACTGTAGATCCAAAAGACACTGACCATCAATTGCTGCAATTGATCGGTTCTGCGGGGGGTGTCGACAATAATAATATTCTTGTTGCAACCACAGGTCTGATTATTTCCATGCTGGTCGTCTATGGTGCGTTATTTGTCATGCAAAAATTCCGTCTGGACAAACAGCAATGGATTGTCTTGTTTATGACGGTGATTTTTGGTGGCATCACCCTGATCCTCAGCGATGATTTTTATATCCGTCTAAAAGCCGTGTTACTGAATCTGGTCTTTGCCGGGGTCTTTTTATTATCCCCTTGGTTTAGCAAGGATAAAAAGCCTCTGATCCAGCGGTTATTTGGTCCAGTATTCAATCTAAGCGAAAAAGGCTGGTTCAAGCTGAACTATGCTTGGGTTGCCATGTTCGTACTGATGTCATTTCTGCATACCTTTTTCGCCTATTTGTGGATGGATGGAAAATATTGGGGTGAATTTACCGCATTCGGTGACATGATCGTGATGTTTTCCTTTATCATTATTCAGTTTATTGTATTGCGCAAATACTTTAAGACCGCTGAATAAGTCCAACTACAAACGATTGAGAGTCATCATGCCATTATTCGTCGTTAGCTGTACCGATCGGGAAGGTACAGTTGAAAAACGCCTCGCGATTCGTCCACAACATCTTGCACGTCTGGAACAGTTAAATGCTGAAGGCCACCTGATTGTTGCAGGTGCCATGCCTAAGGATCCAGCCAATCCACAGGCCGGTTTTTATGGCAGTACCATTATTGTCGACTTTGACAGTCGTGAAGCGCTGGATACATGGCTACAGGATGAACCTTTCTTAAAAGAAGGTGTGTACGAACACATCGATGTTAAACCATTCAATAAAGCATTCCCTCAAGGATAAGGTTCATGCGTGTTGTTACTGCCAGTATCATTGGCCTATGTTTTATGATTTCTCCAGTATGGGCAGTCGAAGTTGCGCCTGCTCCTGTGACTCAGGAAAATCAGACAGCACAACCTCAAGGGACAGCGGTGACTTCCCAAACCCAGTCTACGCTGAAACCTGCCATTATTCCTGCCGTAGCATCTTCTGCCCAGCCGGTGCCACCTGCCGAGAATAAGCCATTAACTGCAGAAGAAATCGCCAAGCTCAAAGCCCAGCAAGATGCCAAGGTGAAAGCTTTGGTCAAAGATCAGGCCACCCGTTTGCAGCAACTGGAAAAAGCCAATCTGGAAGCACTATCGCAAAATCAAGAATTACAGCTCAAGAATGATAATCTTGGGGTGCAGGTACAGGTGCTGCAAAGTGAACGCAGTGCGCAGATGTTCCTCTACGGCGCTGCAACATTGGCAGTAGGTGTGCTGCTGGGCTTTCTGATCGCGAGCTATGTTTATACCAAACGTCGTCGTCAATGGTAAGCTATAGCCCTTCCCGATATCTTTAAGGTCGTACCCGTTTTGTCGCACGCAATTCAAACTGCCGATCTGGATTGGCAATTGGTGGATGGCATTGATGTGCCTATGTCCAAGCAATTTGGTGATGTGTATTTTTCCAAAGACAATGGCTTGCTGGAAACCCGGCATGTCTTTTTAAATGGCAATGATCTCACGACGCGTCTGGCAGATTTAAAACCTTTTGAATATTTCTGTGTCGGTGAAACGGGTTTCGGTACTGGTTTAAATATTCTGGCCTTGTGGCAGCTCTGGCAACAGGTGCGTCCGGATAATCACAGTCATCTGCATGCGATTTCAGTTGAAAAATTTCCTCTTTCCAAAGCTGATCTGATTCGAGCCTTAAATGCCTGGTCAGAACTCAAGCCTTTAGCGGATCAACTCATCTCTCAATACCCGATGCCAATTGCCGGCTGTCATCGCCTCAGTTTTCCTGAAGATCGATTCAGTCTGGATCTATGGCTGGGTGATGCATATGATGTTTTCCCGGTAATAGAAAAAACTGCGCCGGTGAACGCCTGGTTTCTGGATGGCTTTGCGCCTTCCTGCAATCCGGATATGTGGGAAGAAAATGTTTTAAATAATATTGTGCGTTTATCCGAGATCGGCACCACTTTCGCCTCTTTCAGTGTTGCTGGCGTTTTAAAACGTGGCTTAAAAAATCATGGGATTTCAATTTCCCGTCCACGTGGTTTTAAGCACAAGCGTGAAATGCTGAAAGCGATCTGGAAGCCAGCTGAAGAGACTGAAAGTTCATTAATACAAGAAATCACTCAAAAAAAAACTGAGCAAGATACAGAGACCAATATCAAACCTCGCCAAATCGCTGTAATTGGCGCTGGAATCGCTGGTTTAAGTACGGCCTGGGCATTCGCTCAACGTGGTCATCAGGTTACGATTTACGACCAGTCAGCGCCACTCTCAGGAGGTTCTGGCAATCCACTGGCTTTGCTCAATCCCAAACTCTGTCCAGTTGAGCAAAGCGGTGAACATCTGATGACATTGGCTTGGCAACATGCCTTAAATCATTATCAAAAATTTAAAGCTTTCCGCCCGATTCAGGTCAATCAACTGGCCTTAAAAAATCCTGAACAGCTTTTAGGATTGGCAGACGAATATCCAGAAAAAATTCTTACTGTAAAAGATACAGAAGATCAAGAGGTTCAAACCGAATTTCCAAGTTTAAAACTGTTAGAAGCTGGTGTGGTTTCACCGCCTCAATTGCGTGATGAAATTCTACAGAATGTAAATATCCGATATCAACAGGCCAAAATTAGCCATATTGAAGCTACTACAAAACCTCAGCTATTTTCAGATGAACAGGATCTAGGTGAATTTGATCATGTGATTGTCTGTACTGCGCGAGATACAACACAATTCTTTGCAGATTATCCGGCTCTGAAACCGATTCGTGGACAGGTCAGTTGGCTCAACAATAAAACTCAACCTTTAAGCCAAAATACAGCCTATAGCTACGGTGGCTATTGTATGCAGCTGGATGCTGAACATCTGATCTTGGGTGCTTCTTTCTATCCAGGTCGAGATGATATCGAGGTGTTAGCAGAAGACCATGTACACAACTACGAATTGATCCACAGTGTATTCCCAGAATATGCACAGTCATTAGCTTCTACCGATACCTGGCAAGGTCGTGCATCGGTACGCGCGCAAAGTCAGGATTATTTTCCCCTACTGGGTAAAATGAAAGCGGATGAGGAAGTTTATAGCTTTGCTGGTCTCGGTTCTAAAGGCTTTCTGTTTGCGCCGCTCTGTAGTGAAATTCTGGTAGCCCAGATTCTCTGCGAAGCCTGTCCGGTGCCATCCAGTTTAGTAAAAAAACTCAGTGTGACCCGTTTTCAAAAGAAAGTGAAAATGAAGAAACCGTATTTTAAGCTACAAGTTTAATTACCATTTTGAATGATTCCCCCCTAAATCCCCCTTTAAAAAGGGGAACTTTTCTCCACTTTTATGAACAAATAGAATACATGTAGCTCCTCCCTTCAGAAAAGGGAGGGATTAAATCTCACCCATTAAAAAAGCGCCTTGCGGCGCTTTTTTTGACAGAATGCTTATGCACCCTGTTCAAGCGGTAAGCCTGCATCACGGGCAGCACGAGTACCACCCATCAGAATGACATATTCACGTGAGCCGTCAAAACCCTCTAGTTTTTCCGCAGCACGTGGAGCTTTACTGCCCCCACCACACAAGATGTAAATGGGTTGATCCGCTGACACCTGAGTTAGGCTTTCTGCTGAAAGATCGTTAATGGGCTGATTCACCGCCCCTTTCACGTGTGCTTCAGCATAAGCACTTGAATCGCGTACATCCCAGATAATTGCATTTTCTGGGAACTCAAATGTTGTAATTTCTTGTTTACGGATCATTGCGCACTCCTTTGATGTAAAACAACACTTGGCAAATGAAGAAAACATCCCTAGCATCTCAGATATTCTTTCCCTTTGTAAAGGTCTAAACTATGCCTTCTTTCGATATTGTTTCTGAATTAGAAATTTTTGAAGTAAATCATGCAGTTCAAAACACCCAAAAAGAAATTGCGACCCGCTTTGATTTCCGTGGTCAGGACGTTTCTATTGAACTGAATGAAAAAAACAAGGAAATCAAAATCTCGACTGAAAGCGATTTCCAGTGTGAACAAGTCTATAGCATGCTGGAAAGTCATTTCTTTAAACGCAAAGTCGATATTCAGGCGCTTGATCCACAAAAAATGACGGCTTCTGGCAAAAATGTGATTCAGGTCATCAAGCTTAAAGATGGTCTTGACTCAGATACCGCAAAAAAAATTAATAAAGCCATTAAAGAAAGTGGGATTAAGGCGCAATCTTCTATTCAGGGCGACAAGATTCGTGTGACTGATAAAAAACGCGATACATTGCAGCAAGTAATGGCATTCTTGAAAGAACAGCAATTTGGTTTGCCTTTACAGTTCAATAACTTTAAAGATTAAGACAGCAACGTCTGTAGAAGGAATTATGGCAAAGAACAACCGATTAGCCAGATTAGTCAAAGCCACTGCACGATTACCGCAAGGCATTCGTACTGCTTTGTTAAGTAAAACTTTTGGCCGGGTGGTCCCGATGGTCGGCTCTGCCAAGATTCGTTATGAGGAAATGAGTGCGTCCAAAGTGGTAGTAAGTATGGCCAATCATAAAGCCATGCAGAACCATATCGGACAAATCCATGCATGTGCAATGGCCCTGCTGGCAGAAACAGCGACCGGCTTTGTGACGGCAATGAATGTTCCGGATACAGCAATTGTACTGATCAAAAGCTTAAAGGTTGATTTTAAGCGCCCGACACGCGGTGCCATGACTGCTGTTGCTACGCTCACGTCGGAGCAGCAAGCCCTGATGCAAAACTCGGATAAAGGTGAAACCCTGGTTCAGGTCACCGTCACGGATGAATCAGGTGAAGCCCCCATTCAATGTGAAATGCTCTGGGCTTGGATTGCCAAGAGCCAGCTCAAGAAATCATAATTTCTTCTTTTAGACAAAAAAATCCCAGACATTAAATCTGGGATTTTTTATTTCAAGTCATCATTGTGCTGTTTGCGATTCTAAAAGCTTCTGTTTCGCTTCTTCTGGAATCAGACGTTTGTTGCCTTTGACATCTACAGCAACAAAGGTAAACACACCTTCAGTTACCCGAATTGGGGGGCGTGAATCATCATGGCTATCCCAAACCTCGATTTCCATCTGGATAGATGTCTTGCCAACTTTGAGAATTTTGGTATAACAACTAATCACGTCTCCGACTTTTACCGGTACCAGAAAAGTCATCTGATTAATCGAAATCGTGGCACAACGTCCCTTTGAAAATCGTTCTGCGTGAATCGCGCCTGCCAAGTCCATTTGTGAAACGATCCAGCCACCAAAGACATCACCACTCCAGTTGGTATCTGCAGGCATTGCGATCGTCTGTAGGGAAAGAATCCCCTCTGGTCTTACTTGAGAATCTGACACTTTCACTCCAGGCATTTGAATTAGGGTTGGGTATTTAACTGCTGATCAAGCCATTTTTGCAGCTCGCTTGACCGTAATGCACCGCTTATTCTAGCAATTTCGTTGCTTTTATTCATCAACACCAGCGTCGGAATACTGCGAACATTAAATGCCGAACTTAAGCGAGGATTCGCTTCTGTATCAATTTTTGCAAAAACCACATTTGGATATTGCTGGGCGACAGTCGCAAAATGCGGTGCCATCATTTTACAGGGACCACACCATTCTGCCCAGAGATCAATCAGGATTGGCAAGTCACTATGCGTGACAAACTGGCTGAAATTCTGCTCATTCAGCTCAATTGGTACCAGTGGAATCAGGGCTTGATGACATTGACCACAAGCAGGGTTGGCAGTGAGTTTATCTTCAGGGACACGGTTTTTGGCCAGACATTCCGGACATACAATAATCATCTAGCGCACTCCAATATGTTGATGTAAGAATTCTAATTGGGTCGAAACTGCTTTTTCAAACCATTCCCCATGATAAATATCAAAATGCCGGATATTCCACTCATGATATTGCACAAATGGTGCAATATTGGTCGCAGTTTCCCGACTCGATTCAATGGGAATCAGACTATCCAGTTTTGCCGCAATAAACAGGACTGGAATGTTAATCTTTCTTACTTTCTGAATTGGCCGATAACGCATCAGCTGAAAGAATGCCCGTGCAGGAATGTGACCACTCCAGTAATAATCCGGATTGACAATCGACAGATAACCTTCATAACTGTCCTGTGTCGGCATAAAACATAGCTCATGCGGATCAACTACAGGTAAGGTTTTTGGTGCCATACCAACCTTGGCCCCCATATAATCCTGACTGGAAACTTTAAGCGCCTTGGGGAGTTGCTGTAAAGGATATAGTTGGGCACTTTCAGCCCCATCGACAAAAGGCACCTGTACCATCGCCGCCTGAATATTTTTCAGCTCTGCTGCAAGTGTCAATACATGCCCACCACTTAAGGCCGTACCCCAGAGCACGATCCGTTTACTGTCAATCGATTTGCGTTCCTGAATATGTCTGATCATGGTTCGCCAGTCATCGAGCTGGGCATTGATCGACACCAGTTCACGTGGACGCCCAGTGCTGCCGCCCCAATAGCGATAGTCAAATAAAACCACCGCATAGCCGGCACTGGCAAAACGCTGGGCATATTGCACCAGTTTAAATTGACGTAAGGCAGCCAGACCATGAGCCATCAGGATTACGGCCGGTTTTTCTATATTTTTAGGCCGATAAAAATCTGCAGCAATCACTTCCTGACCGCTTTTGACATACAGTGGTTCAACTGTATAAGCCTGCATACGCGCTCCATTGCGTTATCTTATGGTTATCATCATTTATAAAAATTTCAGAACAGGTTCAGCATGTTTTCAGCTTAATGCTATCATAAAGCATATCGATATAAATGAAATGATGGAGTGGCGTCATGAGCGAAAATGTAGGTTTTGCTGGTCAAATTGGTCCGGAACACGTAACTCAAGTGGTTGAGAAAGGTTTTAAATCGATTATCAACAACCGTCCGGACATGGAAGGGGGTTCCGAGCAGCCGACCAGTGCACAAATCGAGGAAGCTGCACGCAATGCCGGTCTGGATTATGTATTCCAGCCAGTAGTAGCCGGTCAGATTACTGAGCTTGATGTACGCACTTTTGCCAATCATTATAATGAGTTACCAAAACCGATCTTGATGTTCTGTCGTACTGGAAACCGCTCGAATAACTTATATCAACTGGCAAAACAGATGGACCTGCTGGATGATTAAGTCGTTCTGGAAAGGTGTGGTACTGGCAACCTATTTTAGCTGTATTACACCTGTTTTTGCTGCAAATGATCTTAGCCGTGCGCTGACCTCTACGGTGAGTGTTACGGGGCAAATGACACCAAGCAAGTTTCAGCAATTGATTCAGCAAGGTTTCAAATCTGTGATTGTAAATCGTCCTGATCAGGAAACTGGTAATAGTGTCACGGTGAGTCAATTACGCTCCATTGCAGAGAAATCTCAAGTGAGTGTGATTTATCAGCCTGTAATGAATGGCCAACTTTCTCAGGCGAATATTGAAGAATTTGCTCGATATTATAATGAGCTGCCTAAACCGATTTTGATGGTTTGCCGAAGCGGCACACGTTCGGTTGCTTTGTTTAATCAGGCTAAATCTCAAGGATTGATTCATGAATAAAATTTTGGTCGTGTTATGTCTAAGCTTGACCTTTGTCGGTTGTAGTTCAATGAATTTGAAGCCGACTGTGGGTGTGAATGTGGGAACATCAATTTAAGTTTTTAAAACTTCAGTCCCCATAAAAAACAGCGCCGAAGCGCTGTTTTTTAATTACCTTAATTACAGTTAGTAGTGATACCGTATGGACTGACCTCGTTTGGAGATGTTGTACCATCTGTAGAGTAATCTGTTGATAATGATGGTAAACCAAGATCATAAGTTGTACGTGTTGGTAAACTCGCTATCGTAGAAGATGCACCAACTCTTACATTTAGCCATTGAGCATAATTTTTTGGATAACGAATACTAAAATCAAATTTACCTTCTGAATCCGTAACATATGTTACAGTATTAGCTAATGCAGCACTCGACTTAGTAAAACTTACAACTTTAACTGGCACCCCATTTACTGCAGTTCCATCAGCGCTAGCAGCACATGAAGTGACATTATTAGTAACCGTTGGGAATAAAGTGTCATCGTTAGGATCGTTTGGTGTACCATTATTATTAATAGCAATATTATTTAGATAATATTGCTGATTACCAAAGACCCATTTCATTGCTGGGTCTTGTGTTGGTACAGGTGCTAATGCCCATAAATTGCGCCCTTTAATATAAGAAATTGGGGTAATATCAAGTGTTACTTCTTGATTTGCCAGTGGTTTACCATCGAAGTCAATTACGCTTGCAGATAGATTTCTTGTGTAATAAACATTACCACTTTCAGTTAAAGAATAAACCTCAATATTATTAACCGCAATTACAATCGATGCTCTTGGATTTTGTACTGCCGCCTGAACAATATCCACTTGGGTTACTTGAGTCGCATCAATAAAGCCATTTTCTGTAAATTTCGCTGTTAAACGTAAATCTTCATTTGCAAATGTTGCGGCATCATAATTTCCATCTCGTTCACGCTCATCTACTTGTACTTTAAATACGGCTTGTCCGTTGGCATCTGTGGTTAAACCTGATGCTCCTACAATTATTGCGCCGTTAAGTGCAAAATTCTCAATAGCCAATTCAACGTACTTATCAGCTACGCCACCACCATTAGTATCAACCAAAGTCACAGTAACATCCGTGATATCATTACGTACATTCATGATTGGTTTAGCAGCTGCAACACGTAGACTATAACGTGCAGGCTGTGGTTGAGGTGTTGGAGTCACAATAGGTGCAGGTGTAAATGCTGTTAAATGGTGTATTTGAGTTACTGTACCTGCTTCATTAGTATGACTTGCAGTTAGCTCGATTCCACTTGCAATCAATAAATCAGCATCAACTGTACTTCCATCAATCTCAACCGAGAAGAACGCATTACCGTTTGAATCCGTAATCACTGTTTGAGGTTCGCTGGTATTGGTTGGATGCCCACTTCCTGGTGTACCAATAATTAATGTAGCTGCGTTATTTGCAGACAGCCTTACTGGCTGATTACGAACTGGCTGGTTATTTCGATCTAATAATGCAACAGTTATAATTGAACGGTCACCGGCAGTGCTTAAATTCGCTTTAGAACTCAGTATTGTTAAGTGATTCGTGTTAATCGCTTCAGTTACCGTAAAGCTAAGCGTAGTTTCAAGCTTTTCACCTTTAGGGTTAGTGATAATGCCTTTAACCTGAATACCCTTGTCTAATAAAGCTTGTTTTGCAACAGCTGAAATATCTTTAGGTAATGTAAGAGTTACTGGTAATTGTCCATTAGCTGACGTAGAAACTAAATCTGCACTCAGTTTCACACCAGCTGTAATTGCTTCAGTATTCAATGCCAAATTCACAGGATAAGCTGAATTTGCTCCAAGCTCGTCCTTAACGGCTACTTGCACTGTATAGCTCTTACCTAATTCCAAATTAGATTGATCTGCTGTTAAACGTAAGTTTACAGAATCCTTTGGAATCTCAACTTGAATTGAACCGGTTTGCTGTAAACGGTCATTCGGGTTATTTAAACTTGTGCCGACTACCGCAAAAACGATACCATTTTTAATCAAGTTTGCATCGTACGCACCTTCAGCAACTCGAACAGTAAATTCTGCTTCACCATTGCTGTTGGTTACAGCCGAGTTAGAAGATAAAGACACACGTGAGCTAGTTAACGAAGATAAAGCAATTTGAATTGGTGTATTTGGAATAATGGCATTGTCTTTATCTTTCGCAACAACTTTAACACGAACTTCACCACCCAACACTGACACAGTTTGAATATTACCTACATATGCAATATCAAGACCTGCAAGCTCTGGTAAAACGACTGGTGGTTGTGCAACATCAACTTTCTTTGTAACAGTAAATGCGGAACCATCTGTACGAGTTGATTTCACGACTACCGTTAAACCATTCGCAATTAGATTCGTGAGTTCAGTTACATTGCTCGCTTTTACTTTAATTGTAAATTTTGCATGACCATTTTCATCTGTGCGAATAGCTTGCGTAGAAACGTAACTCACACCATTATTTAATGCTGCATCATTTAAACCAATACTGATCAGCTGATTTTTAAGTAATTCGCCATCTGTACCTTTTGCGGTGACATTAACAGTTAATGTTTGCTCTTGACCAACTGTTAAAGTCATGTCTCCCAACATATCAACAGTAAAATGATCTAGATCAATCACACCTTGCTCTGTCGGTGCTTTAAAATTCAAACGCAATGTTTGTGTCTTACCATTTTCTGAAGTCGCAACTAACGGTACACCTTGAATCGCTAAAGCAGCTTGCTCAGGCGATAAATTCGCCTTGTAAGCAAGAGTAAAAGTGGCATAACTATCGGCTTCAGTCTGTTTAGAAGACTGACCTGTATGACTCAAGCCTAAATCTTGCAACTGTTCATCACTTAAAGACCCTGCAATATTCAAAGACACAGTTTCGCCAATTAGTGCACTACCGTTTACACCGACTGCCTTCACTTTAACTGTGAAAGTTTGAGTTTTTGTATAATCAAATACCGCTAGTTTTGGATCTGTCGAAGAAGTGATTGGATCTATAGCTAAATAGCGCGTCGCTTCTTCAGAAACTTCTTCATTAGCAACTGTAATAGCAATAGAATTGCTTACACCATTATCAGTCGTAAAATTAGCTTTAATTCCTGCTTTTACCAATGCTTCTACTGCAGCAGGTGTTTGGGCATTAGTCTTAATATTAAAAGTGGCAAACCCGTTCACCAAGTCTTTTTCCGCAGCCCCATCCAATGTTACACCATTTGATGTTGCCTCAGCATTTAAGTCAAGTTTAACCTTACCTTTAGTTGCTGCTAAGCCTTTATTATTAATTGCCTTAACAGTTACAGCAACTGAGTCATTTTTTGCATTCACTTTATATGAAGATGCAATTTCTAAACGCTGAATAGCATCGGCATCTGAAGCATTTGTATTTTCTGTTACTACATCAACAATAACGCTACCAGACTCAAGGTTAATACCATCTGTATAGGTTGCACTTAACGAAATACCTGTGTCGGATAAAGCAAGTGGATGTGTAACATCGGCCGTGCTAATCGTAAATTCTGCAATACCTTGTGCATTCGTTTTAGCAGTCGCATTATTGAGTTTAACGCCATACGCGAGCTCATCCTTTGTAAAGCTCAAACGAATCTCTTTTCCACTTAACGGCTCATGTTGATCATTCTTTGCTAATACTTGGATTTTTACAGGTGTTGTACTTTTCGCAGCAACAGCCTGATCTGGCTTAATTACTGAGAGAGTTGAGACAATCTGAGATGTGTCTTTAAATGTTAAATTTGCTATTGCGGTTTTTTCAGCTTTATGTTCATCAACTAGCAAAAAACTTAATGTTTCAGACTTACCCGCGAAAGTAGCAAGATCAGCTGATGTAAAATTACTACTCACTTTAAGTGTATATTTCACCTCACCCTGAGCATTTGTTTGTTGAGTTGCTGCGCCATTAGTGATAATAAATTTACCGCGCATCGCTTCAGGCATATTTAAAGTAACAGACTGATTCGCTTTAATACCACCCTTAGCATCTGTTACAGTCGCAGTGACATCAACACTGCCATTTGGTAAATTTAATACTGTGCCCTGGGTCACATTGATTCTATAGTCACTGACAATCGTACTACTTTTCTTAATATTTAAAGTGTAGGGAATACTAACTGAAGTGCCGTCAACTGTAGCAGTTAGTTGCACTGAACCTTCAGCTTCTGCCAATTCAGGTACATTAATCTCAAAAATAGCTACACCATTGGTGCCTGTTGCAACCAAAGAGTTAGTGCTGGTTACGCCAAACTTATTTGTCGCAATTGTTAAGCGAATATTTTTGTTGGCAATACCACCATTGTCAGCATTTAAGGCTTTGACCGCCAAATAAACTTTTGAATTATCTGGTGCAAGTTGAATTTCTTGACCACTCGCATTCTGTAGAGCTCGAGTTAAATGCGTTGCTACATTTGACGTTTCTGTTTCTGACTGGTTATTATCATTTGTATTTCCTCCTTCCGTATTACCGCTAGATGAACCATTATTATAATACCCATCACTACCGCCCCCTCCACAAGCAACCAAAGAAATTGAAGTTGCCAAGATTGTTGTATTGACCCCAAGTTTTTTTAAATTTATAAACAAACTCATGATTTTTCCCACTGCATATAATAGTTAAGCTGCCATCAAGTTAGTCTTCTGGCTTTTACACAAAATTTACTCAAATTAGCAAAAATAAGCAATCTAGTTACATAATTTACACCAGAAACATTGTAAACCATAAATATAAATAATTATGTTTTGAGACTTGGTAATCATCCTATGTACGACCTCATCATTATTGGCGCAGGCACTGCAGGAATCAGTGCTTATAACGAAGCCATTAAATATACCCAGAATATTTTAATTATCAATGATGGCTCGTGGGATACAACCTGTGCCCGTGTAGGTTGTATGCCAAGTAAATTGCTAATCTCCTCTGCAAATCGCATGCATGATATTCAAACTGCTGAAGAACTTGCTTTAAAGCATAACGCTGTCATTGATACTTCAGATGTTATGCAACGTGTGCATGTCCTTAGAGAACGTTTTATTCGTGCAACCTTGAAAGGTGTCGATCAATGGGACAGCTCACATAAAATTTCCGGAAAAGCCAAATTTATTGATCCCCAAACGATCGAAGTCAATGGACAATCATATCGGGCCAAAAGTTTCATTGTCGCTGTAGGCTCACGCCCCAATATTGATGAAGCTTTAAAGCAAAAATTAAAAGAAAAATATATCACTTCCAATGAAATATTTGAATTTTCCCAATTACCTAAGTCTTTAGCAGTAATCGGGAGTGGAATCATTGCAATTGAATTAGCTCAAGCCATGCAACGACTGGGTGTACAAACCACAATGTTTGCGCGTAGTCAAAAAGTAGGTGCTTTAACTAGCCCGATCTTACAAAAACTAGCCCAAGAGCAATTCAGTAAAGAGCTCAATATCAAATTTAAAACCTTACCAAATGAGATTGAGATCCAAGCTGATAAAATAAAGATTAATTTTACAGAAAATGATCAGACTAAGAGTATTGAAGTTGAATATGTTTTAGGTGCCACAGGTCGACAAAGCAATATAGATCATTTGGGCCTAGATCAACTCAATTCAACATTCAAGGACATTAAAAACCTTCCTATCGATAAAGAAACCAAACAACTTGCAAACCTACCTATATTTATAGTCGGTGATGCCGCACCTGATGCACCCATTCAACATGAAGCCGCGCATGCGGGTAAACAGGCGGTTTATAATTGTTTAAATTATCCGGATGTAAAGCCTATTCCTGCCTTAACTCCATTAGCGATTGTATTTTGTCATCCTGAAATGGCGATTGTCGGAAAAAGTTTTAAACAGCTAGAAGATCAACACGTCGAATTTATTGGTGGATTCGTCTCTTATGAAAATCAAGGACGTGCACTGGTTCTAGCAGAAAACTCAGGTGGAATAGAAGTTTATATTGATAAGAAATCAGGTAAATTATTGGGTGCAGAACTTTTCTGTTCCCAAGCAGAGCATCTGGGCCATTTACTGGCTTGGATGATTGATGCCGATCAGGATGTTCACCAGATCCTAAAGAAACCTTTTTATCACCCTACGCTAGAAGAAGGTCTTAGAACTGCCTTTAAACATGCTCGACGTCAGTTTGATGCATTGCTATAAAGAAACTGAAATCTATTAAAAACTTACTCTTCGAAGTCGGCTACTGCTGAAGCCTAATATTGAGAATATGTAGAATATTAACTTTATATATCTCAAATACAAAATGATGATTCTACGCATAAAAAAACACCCCCGGCCTTATGGTCGGGGGTGTTTCGAATAATGAGCTGGCGATGACTTACTCTCACATGGGTAACCCCACACTACCATCAGCGCTAAGAGGTTTCACTTCTGAGTTCGGGAAGGGATCAGGTGGTTCACTCTTGCTATGG